>NZ_JBBHKU010000056.1:0-50330 GCF_037389295.1 Stygiolobus sp. RP850M
TATAATTAGGTCCGCCCTCGTTTATACAAACTTTTCTACGAAAAATCTTATTCTTTCGACTTTTTATGTATTTTATTCATCTCATTTTTTACGCTAAAAAAGAGATTCCCATACTGACGTCCAACATCTCCTTGGCCAAGTCGATCTTGGTCTTGAACTCGGTGACCATCCCCAAATCCAACATCTTCCTCACGGCGTAGGGGAAGGCTCCCACCATGAACGCCCTGCCCGTGGAGAGGTCTACTATGGCGACCGTGAGGAGTTGCACACCCCTCTCGAACCTCCCGTGGGTGTGGCAGTAGATCCAGTAGTTCCCGTGGGGGCTCACGTCCTTCCCCCGGGAGTACTCCTTGTGGTCCACGGTGTCGTCTATGATTACTGCCACCTCACCCTTCACCAGCCCCGACAGGACCTTCAAGTAGTCCCTCCACGCGTCTTCGAGTTCCCCCAACGCCTCCAGCAGGTTCGCGTAGTCTAACCCGAACGTCTCAGCAACATTCTTCACGCTGGACCTCCCACCTAGCAGGGTCATGAGGGCTAGTGCTAGTCCTACCCTCCTGCTCCTCTCGTTCCTCCTCACTATGCCCAGTATCTGGTTCACTGCCTTGACCAACTTCTCCTTGGCTAACTCGATTTGTCCTTTTCCGTTTGACATCTTTTCAGTATGAAGACGTCTAAAATTAAAAACTTCTCGCTAATACCGACTTCTTAGTATTACCTCCCTAAGATTCCCATAACTGCTGTTATGTGATTAAAAATATGGTAATGAGAAAAAACATAGAAAATTATTTTAAGTAGCAATAATTTTATATTTTTGAGAAATATCAGATCCAATGATGAAAGACGAGGAAATAACCGATATTAAAGAAATAAGGAAGAAAATAGGAGAAGCAACTGGTAAATTAATTTTTTATATAGTGCTCTATGTGGTAGTAGAAGCGATAATCAACAACCTAGTTTTTCCCATTTTAGAGAAAGTGACTACCTCATTACCTAGTATACCTTATATCAGTTCGTCTAGCAGTTCTACCAACGCCTCTGCAAGTACACAATCGGTAGCCGGCTACGAACCTTACGTAAATGTTCTATTATCGCTATTGTTTGGATACTTTATAGTTCAAGCATTTGCTAATGTTTTATACTGGAATTTGAGATTAAAGTACGACCATTCGACCGCTGCTTCAATGAGAAGTGTTTTTAGACTAATAGGAATTGGAGCATTAGTAGCTACAATAGCCGGTGGAGTAGCTGGAGGGGCCGCAGGTGTAGCATTAGGTGGTTTTATAGGAATTGTAATAGGTTTTGCATCACAACAAGTTCTAGGCCAAGCAGTAGCTGGCATGTTCATCCTTCTAGCTAGGCCATTTAGGATTAAGGATCATGTTAATATTCTTAGCGAAGAAGGAATAATTGAAGAAGTTAGTACATTATTCACATATTTAAGCAAGCCAGACGGAACAACGGTATTAGTGCCAAATAACTCTATAATAGGGAATAAGATCTATCTACTACCTAAATCGGGACAACAAGAAAAGAAGAGTTAGTTACTTTCTGAGTTCTTTTTTTAAATGCCTTTTAATACTCAGTAATACTTAACGTAATTTGTGGATAGAATAAAATTTTGGAATAAGTTCGTCTTACGTTTTTTAGAGATTTTTGCTGCACCGTACTCAGTTCTTAGAAAAATATACCCTCAATTAGCAATTCTATCAATAGTAGTTTACGTAATAGCACTAGTATTCGTCTATTATCAACATCTCGACTGGATTTCAGCAATTTACGCTGCTGTAAACGTCATAACTACTGTAGGTCTTTACGCTCCAGACATCAACACAATGCCTAGTAATGAGAAATTGTTCTTAACCGTACTGATCTTGTTCACTGTAGGTCTTTTTGCATCTATGGTTCAATCTTTAATTGGAACCCTTGTAAATAAAAATACATGGATAGATGCCAGAGCGAGATGGAGAGGACAACATATGGTAAACCACATAGTCTTGATAGGAAATGCTGAAAGCATAGTTTCAGCTGCCAGAAAGTTACAGCAATTAGGAAGGGATTACGTAGTTTTAACTTCGTCTAAAATTCTTTATGAAGAACTAAAAGGGGATAATGTAATACTGGGAGATCCAAAAGAAGAAAATAATCTAATATCAGCAGGAGTTGAGAAGGCATCAGCCGCGATAATTGCAATGGACGACGATTCCGAAACACTTCTAGTAACATTAAGAGTTCAAAAACTAAATCCTCCTTTAAAAGTAGTTACTATGGTTAAGGACATTTCAATGATAGATATTATGAAAACAGCTGGTGCAGATGTGGTTATACCCTATGAGGATATAATGGGAAGAATGCTAGCATTTGCCTCACTTTCTAACTCCTTTGCAGGTATTATCTACTCAAGCAGAGAAAGAGAGTACTCAATAGGAGTGTTCGACGTTAAGAAGGGAATAAAGCTAAAAGATCTTCCTCCCAAGGTAATTCCGATCGCAATTCTTAGAGACGGTCATTTAGATCCCTATTTCGATAAAGAAACTGAAGTGAAGCCTGGGGAATCCTTGTTCGTTTTAGGAGATCCTTCAGCGTTTAAAGAAGTTGAAAAACTTCTGAGCTAAAAAGATTGTTTTAAGTTCCGTATCTCCACTGCTTCATATATTCTATCTGCTCCTTGGTCATGGGCTCTAACTCTATTCCCATTCCTCTTAGTTTTAGCATAGCTACAGTTTCGTCAATCTCTTGAGGAACATTATACACTTTCGGCTCCAACTTGTCTTTATTCTCGATAAGGTACTTCACTGACAAGGCTTGATTAGAGAAGCTTAAATCCATAACTTCGCTCGGATGTCCTTCAGCCGCCGCAAGGTTCACTAATCTACCGTCAGCTAATAAGTATATTCTTTTACCGTCATCTAGCGTATACTCCTCAAGGTAAGGTCTTATAGTCCTCACTTGCTTTGCTATTTCTCTCAACCCTTTCACATTTATCTCCACGTTAAAATGACCTGAGTTAGCTAATATCGCTCCGTCTTTCATTTTCAGAAAGTGTTCCTTATTTATAACGTTAATATTTCCAGTTGCTGTTACGAATATCTCTCCGATTTCCGCAGCCTTACTCATAGGCATGACGTCAAAACCATCCATTACCGCTTCTAAAGCCCTTAAAGGCGATACCTCAACGACAATAACCCTAGCTCCCATACCTCTAAGCCTTTGAGCTATACCTCTACCTACCCATCCGTAACCTGCCACCACGGCAACCTTACCAGCTATCAAAATATTGGTAGCCCTCAAAATTCCATCGATAGTGCTCTGTCCAGTCCCTATTCTGTTGTCGAATAAATACTTTGTAAATGCATTATTTACTGCTACCACGGGGTATTTCAACACTTTCTCCTCTTCCATAGCCTTTAGTCTGATAACTCCTGTCGTTGTCTCCTCAGTTCCTCCTATGATTTTCCCTGAGTAATTCTCGTGTATGTAAGCATGTAGGTCACCACCATCGTCCATAACTATTTGAGGCTCATACTTCATTATCTCTTTAATGTTATTGTAATAATCATTCTCGTTCTCGCCTTTCCATGCGAAGACGCGTATACCTTCTTCGACTAAGGCTGCAGCAACATCATCTTGTGTTGATAAGGGATTACTTCCAGCTAAAGCAACCTCAGCTCCTCCGGCTTTTAGCGTCTTGACTAGCGCAGCTGTTTCCTTAGTCACATGAAGGACTGCACTTATTCTGATCCCCTTAAGAGGTTTTTCCGCTTCGAACTGTTTTCTAATCTCCATTAAAGCTGGCATGTGAAGTTCTGCCCATTCTATTTGCTTTTTACCTTGCTCTGCGAGTGAGAGGTCTTTAACCTTATAGTCCATATTTTAACCTCCTTTGCTTAATCTTCACATGGAAATTTAAGTATACCTACGGCGAATTTGTTAAAGAGATGATTTAATGGATGGCAATGTCTCTTCCTTACTTTGATATGTCAATAATGGTCATAGCTACTTCCTAGGTGCTCTTCCTATAACCCTATCATCATATTGGATAAGGAAAATCAATTTAGATTGGGGCTCTCCCATTTCGAAGTCAGATTCAATTAGAATGTGTGCGATTTACTAGGAAAAACGAAAAGTTACAGATAATTTTACAAAGATGTTAAACTCAATTCCTTTTCCTTATGGATTAACTTAGTTAACTAATTCTGATAGTGTGCAGTATTGAGGGAGAGATGGGATTCCTCTGTTAGGTTTAATTGGTAAAAACGACCATAACATTTTTAAAACATTCCTTAACACTATTATAGTGTTAGGGCCCGTAGCTTAGCCCGGTAGAGCGCCCGGCTCATAACGTCTTTGAGAGACCGGGTGGTCCGGGGTTCAAGTCCCCGCGGGCCCACTGGTTTTCCTTGGTTAGTTTAATAAACATGATGAGTCTTATATGCTAAAAAGTAAAATGGTTATGAAGAGCTTTTCTTAAGGATTTGCTTTCTTGGCTGAAATGCAATTTAACGATAAAGAAAATAGGAATATGAAAAGTATGCGGGGGGTGGGACTTGAACCCACGCAGGCCTACGCCAGCGGATCACTTCCGCGGAGTCTTAAGTCCGCCCCCTTTGACCAGCTCGGGCACCCCCGCGCAAGTATTTCATATTATGTCTGACTTTATATTTCTTTCCCATGCTATTAAGGATTTATTTTACCCGCCTATACGTGAACTTATATGATACAATGAACAGCTTAGGGATTGTAATAAAAAGCAAAAATCTTAATTTATACTCTGATTGTAGTTTTTAGGGGTAAATATAGTATGGTTGCTCACTCTAAAGGTTATAGGACTAGGACTAGAAAGTTACTAACAAAAAGCGTTAGGGAGCGTGGTGCTGTACCACCTTTAAGTTCTTTAATGTATGAGTATAAGGAGGGAGAATACGTAACAATAAGAATCAATCCCTCTATACATAAGGGGATGCCCCACAGAAGATATCATGGTAGAGTAGGTATAATAGTGGGAAAGAGAGGAAAGGCTTACGAGGTTAAAGTAACCCTTGGTGATAAGGAGAAGGTAATTATCGTCAGACCTGAACATTTAGAACCTTTTAATGGCGTTAAAAGGTGAAAATTTTTGTCCTATTCCATTCGAGTTATAGAAGAGCATCATATTCCTTATTCTGTAGCTAAAAAATACCTACAAGATTTAATAAGTAATGGTAATTCATCGAATCTACTTCAGAGGACGTTCGATTACTTAAATTCTATCTCAAAGTGTGATAGTAAGGGAGCAGAACAAATAATGGAGGAGTTAAAGGAAATAGTTAAAAAAGAAGAACTTAGGGCTATGATTGCTAGCCTATGCCCTCAGACTATAGACGAGGTTAGAATTATTTTGGCAACTGATACTTCCACAACTTATACTACAGAACAAGTCCAAAAGATTATTGAAATAGTTAAGAACCATATGGAGAGTTGAGGTTTTTACTTTTAAAATTATATAATACACTGTATGCAAAGGAAAAGACCAATTAAGGAGCGGATGGAGAAAGCAGTATACGTCCTAGACTATCTAAGGGAAGGTAATCCTCTTGACAAACACACTGTACATAAAAACAGACCAGTACTCCAACTAGTAGGAGAAGATTATTTCATGCTTATGGAAGCTTCTCCTCTTAATTCCCACCAAGACTTTCAGTTGGAGCAGAGAATAGAGTTAGTAGACAACTCTTATCTGAAGATAGACTTTCACATCACATATGAGGATCTCACGTCTGTTGCTAAGGATGAACTAGTGAAAGTACTGAGATTAATAGTAGAAAATAAAGCCAAGTTGTTTACGGAGTTTTTCAATAAAGCTGAGCCTTTAACGTTAAAATTACACGCACTCGAGCTATTACCTAATATTGGGAAGAAGACGTTGAAGACAATCTTAGAAGAACGAAAGAAAGAACCCTTTAAAGATTTGAGAGATATAGAACAAAGAGTCGGGATAAAGGACGTTATCGGAATAATAGTAGAAAGAATAATAAAGGAAATACAAGGAGGTGAAAAATACTATCTCTTTGTATATCCATTGGAAGAGAAGAAAAAACCTACAGAACACTTCGTGTATTTGGGCTATTTGGAAAGATTGAGTAAAGATGCCCAGTAAGGGTCAGCATTTTTTAATAGATTTAACAGCCATAAACAAAGTAATTTCTTACGTTGATTTTTCCAAGAGACCTATTATCGAAGTAGGAGGAGGAAAAGGTGCTTTAACTACATTACTAAGACCGGACTTAACTGTTGAAATTGATAATTCATTAACTAAGTATTTGAAGGATTATAACCTCGTAATAGCCGATGCCGTAGCTTCGCCTTTTTTTAGGGGTCAGGTAGTTTCATCACTTCCTTACTATATAACTTATGATTTTATGAGAGAAATGGTAAAAAATTCTAGGATATTTAGACTAGTTCTTCTATTACAAAAAGATTTTATAGACAAAGTTTTCAACAAGGCTACATATATATCATTTACACTCCACTATCATTTTACCATCCATTCTAAAGATATAATTCCTCCGAGAGCTTTTTCACCTAGACCTAGAGTTTATTCTCAAATAGCAATCTTCGAGAGAGTTAGAGATTATAATCGGCATGTGGACGAAGTTCTAAAGTGTGTTAGTTCGTATAAGAATAAAAAACTCAATTCAGTAGCTAAATTGTGTGGATTAAATGTCACTTCAGATAGGAGGATAAGGGACTTTAAACCATGTCAAGTAATAGAGTTATTGAATTTTCTGGGTATAGAATATGTATAAATGAAAACGTTTATGAACCAGGGGAAGATACAGAAATACTCCTAGATCTTTTGAAGATCAATCAAGGAGACAAAGTATTAGACATGGGATCTGGAAGCGGCATTCTAGGTTTCTATGCAATAAGAAAAGGGGCTAAGGTTACGTTTATTGATATAAATCCTTATGCAACTGAGGCAACTCTATGCACCCTTAAACTAAATAACGTGAACCCCGAGAAATTTGATATAATTAACTGTGATCTTCTCTCTTGTTTACGTAAGGATGTAGCTTATGATGTAGCTATTTTTAATCCACCTTACCTTCCTTACGAAGAGTACAATTCTTGGATAGGGTATAGTTGGTCTGGAGGTAAGAATGGGATCGAAGTCCTTCTGAGATTTCTTAATAGTATTAGAGCTAAAAGAATATATATTGTATTCTCCTCTTTATCGGATTTAGACAATTTACTTATAGAAATTAAATATATAAATTATAAAATAACAGATAAGAGGGAAATAACAATAGGTTATGAGACAATTATGGGATTGGAGTTGGTAGCTAATGATAAGGCTCATCGTCGTGGAACCTGAAGGAGCATATAACGTAGGTTTTATAGCTAGACTTGTAAAGAATTTTAGTGTAGATGAATTCTATTTAATTAATCCTAAATGTAACATGCAGGAAGCAATTAATTTCTCTGCCCAAGGTAGGGAGATATTAGAAAAGAAAGTCGTTATAGTTTCCAATTACGATGACGCGATTGAAGACCTTGATATAAAGATAGCTACCTCAAGCATAGCAGATAATGAAGGAGATTTATTGAGAAAGTCGATTAAACCATGGAATCTGGACAGATTTATTGAGGATAACAAGAAAATAGGGTTAATATTTGGTAGAGAAAGCGTAGGGTTAACAAGAGAGGAGATCATGAAGGCAGACTTCTTACTATATATACCTGGAAATCCTGAATACCCAGTCTTGAATTTATCCCATGCAGTCAGTATAATTTTATATGAAGTTTTCAAGTTACGAAACGTTAAAAAGGCAGAAACAAATGAGGGTGAGAGAATTTCGAGTGAGTCCATCAAACTCCTAGATTATTACTCTAAAAAAATAGTAGATATGTTAAAACGTAGTGAAGGAGACGAGTACATGTATATTGCCCTCAAGAGAGCTCTTCTAAAAGGTATCTCTAATGAGGTAGAAGCAAGGACGATTATAAGGCTTTTACGAAAGGTGTACGTAAAAGTTAGCATTGCTGAGGGAAAGAGTGAAGATGAAATAGAGTGAAAATTTTTTATAAAGGTTGTTGGATTAAAAGTTAGTCATGTCATCAAAAGCTAGCTCGACGATTAAGGACAAGTGGAAGCTTAAGAAGTGGTTTACAATCCTAGCACCTAAAGTATTTGGGGAAGTACCCTTAGGTAGTACTCCAGCTTTCGATGTCTCGCAGACGATTAACAGAAAAGTTGAGGCAACACTTTATGATTTAACCGGAGATTTTAGTATGGTTTATGTGCACTTATATTTTAAGATAGTAGGGAATGAAGGAGAAAGAGTAGTAACGAGATTCGCAGGTCATGAGTTATCCAGAGACTATATTAGGTCTTTAATTAGAAGAAAAAGTTCGAAAATAAACGCAATAATAGATGTAACAACTCAGGACGGGTATGTAGTTAGGGTTAAGGGATTAGCTCTTACTACATACAGGGCTCATAGGTCACAAAAAACAGCTATTAGGAAGATAATGGCTGACATTGTTACAAAGAAGGCTGCAGAATCGACATTTGATCAATTTGTACAAGACGTTGTATTTGGTAAACTAGCTAATGATATATTTCAAGAGGCTAAGAAGATATATCCTCTTAGAAAGGTAGAGGTCGAGAAAACTAAAGTAATTAAAGTTCCTGCATCATAACATTTTTATGAAAGCTGTAATATTAGCTGCAGGTCAAGGTGAAAGATTAGAACCTATTACTCATACTCGTCCTAAACCTTTTATTCCTATCTTGGATAAACCTTTAATTCTTGATACAATAGAGCAGGTAAGGAAGTACGTAAATGAGGTTTTGGTCGTAATAAGTCCTGATCATAAAGAATATTTTGAAAAAAACATAAGTGGTGTAGCATTAATCGAACAGAAGGAAGGAAAAGGAACTGGAGCTGCACTGAAAGCTGTATCTTCAGTAATTAATGATGACTTTATCTTAATTTACGGTGACGTGTTTATAGGAGATAAGAGTGTTCTTAAGCAATTCTTAAGCGAAAAAAACGCAATCCTTGGCGTAGAGGTGAAAAATCCTAAGGATTACGGAGTTCTGGTAATTAACAACGGTAACTTATCAAAAATAATAGAAAAACCAGAAATACCGCCTTCTAACCTTATCAACGGAGGGATCTACAAGTTTTCTCCTGACATATTTGCCTACCTAGATAAAATTTCCCTATCCGAAAGAGGTGAGCTAGAACTTACTGATGCCGTGACGATGCTAGCTAAAGAATCGCAAGTCAAGGTTATTAGATATCAAGGATTTTGGCTAGATATAGGGAAGCCGTGGAACATATTAGATGTGAATAAATGGGTTTTAGACAATTTACCTTCCAGTGAAAATTTCGGTAAAGTAGAAGAAAATGTAAAAATTAAGGGAAAGGTTGTCATTGGAGACGGAGTAGAAATAAAATCCGGTACATATATAGAAGGACCAGTTTTTATAGGGGAAGGAAGCGTTATCGGTCCCAACTCTTATTTACGTCCTTATACTGTTCTAGTAAAAGATAATAAGGTAGGAAATGCTGTGGAGATAAAGGAGAGCGTAATCATGGAAGAAAGTAAAATCCCTCATTTAAGTTATGTAGGGGACTCTGTTATTGCTGAAGATGTGAATTTTGGGGCTGGTACTCTAATAGCTAACCTGAGGTTTGATGAGGATGAAGTAAAGGTTAATATCAAAGGCAAAAAAGTAGGAAGCGGACGAAAAAAACTTGGTGCTATAATAGGAGGTCACGTGAGAACGGGTATAAATGTTACAATTCTACCTGGTGTTAAGATAGGAGCTTATGCTAGGATATATCCTGGGGCTGTGGTAAATAGAGATGTAGGGCGTGGTGAATTTTTCAGGGCTTAGCAGTAGATGAAACTATTTTTATTATATCGTTATTTTGTAACTTATAATCATCTCCTACTCTCATTTTGTTTCTAACATTTATTGCATAGAGAAAACCTTTAGCAAGCTCAGAGTGTATTTCTTGAGCTAAATCTTTCGGCGTGGATCCTTTTCGTATTAATATCGCGTCCGGAAGTACGTTACCATTATGGTCTGTCAACTTTTTCTCGTCCTCTACGGGATAAACCACTATCATTCCCAGAGCATCAAATACAGCTGAGTTTATCGCCTGCTGAACTCCGGTGCTCCCGTACTCTTCTAAAACGTTTTTCTTTATATAATCTAATGCGTCTCTCTGTTTTTGAGGGAGTTGTTTTAGCACCTTAAAGTCTCTTTCACCTGGGATATATTCTATCAAGCCGCTCTTAGCAGCTTTTCTTAGAGCTAATTCTGCCTCTGCACTAGTTGGTATTACCCACTTGTATTTTTTAGTAAGTTTTTGGATAAATTGTTTTGCTTCTGGTATATCTGACTTATTTGCTGCTATGATAATAGGTTTAGAAATTTTCCTAAGTTTTTTGCTAAAATTTCTGAGATCTTCTTCGCTCCATTGCATTAATTTTAGATTTTCTAACTTTGTTTCTCTGAGTGTTTCTATAATGTGATATTTGTTAATTGATAGCCCTGAGAGCTTAGATAAAAGCTCGTCCACGGGATCTCTGTTAGTGAGATCGACGGTTCTTGCAAACTTTTGCCAATCTTTAGATATAATAGAAAAGAACCATTCCTCAATTTCTTTTTCTATGAAACTTATATCTTCTTCAGGATCCCTTATACCCGGTTTTACTGGAATTCCTTCTTCATTTGTACTTCCGCTAGCATCTACTACATGAATTAACACGTCAGCTTTTCTTAACTCATCAAGGAATTTATTTCCTAAACCTCTTCCCTCATGGGCACCTGGAATTAATCCTGCCACATCTACTAGTTTAACTGGAATAAAGCGATAATCGTTGATGCATATTGAATTTCTGGGGTTACATTTAACATTAAACTCTTTATGTACACAGAGTTGTTTTACGTATGCAACACCCACATTAGGTTCAATAGTTACGAAAGGTCTATTAGCTATCTCTACATCTAACATAGTTGCAGCAGCAAAAAATGTACTTTTCCCTACGTTTGTTTTTCCTATCAGTCCTACAGTTATCATTCAAGATATTATCGGACAAATGAGTTTATTAATTAGTTGTTAATTAAGTGAGTAGAAGAATTATGGCATCATCAATGTATAGTCACATAGAAGCGACATGGCAAAAAGAGGAGTGGAAAAAGAGTGTGCTGAGGAAAAGGTTAATAGAATGGAGAAGAGATGAAGCTATTGTAAGAATAGAGAAGCCGACTAGATTAAATAGAGCGAGGGCTTTAGGTTACAAGGCTAAGCAAGGTTTTGTAGTAGTCAGAGTTAGAGTAAGAAGAGGAGGTTTAAATAAGCCTAGACCTAACAGCGGCAGGAGACCCAAAAGAATGGGTGTTTATGGATACTCCCCATCTAAGGGGTATAGGTGGATTGCCGAAGAAAGAGCTGCAAGAAAGTTCCCCAACTTAGAAGTCTTAGGTAGTTATTATGTCGGAGAGGACGGTTTGTATAAATACTATGAGATAATAATGGTCGATCCAAACCACCCAGTCATTAAGGCTGATCCTAACTTAAAGTGGTTACAAGACCCTGCTAATAGGAAGAGGGTATTTAGAGGTTTAACAAGTGCTGGAAAGAAAGCTAGAGGATTAAGGAAGAGTAGAGGGTTAAAAGGAACGATATCACATAAGTGGAAGAAGAAACAGAAGGAGAGAGAACTAAAGAAAAGACACGAAGCTTCAAAGTACTATAGATTACAGAATTTCAATAAGATACCTGGGAAATGAAGGTAGCTTTTATTTCAATTTCTGTATTTTGTCACGAAACAGAAGATAGAAATAAAATACTTAACTCATTAGAGTCCTTTTTTAGCTTAGACAATGCCGAAGTCAAGGATAGCGTAGTTCAAGGTCACTACGGCAATAGAATTGAAATTATAGAATACAAAATGAAAGGAAGAGAGGCTCAAAATGTTTTCGAGAAGATTCTTAACTCATTAGACAAGATGGATCTAATTTTGTTAGCGTCTACTTTACAGTCAAGGACTGACAAAGGAAAATTACATTTAAGGATAGATAAGCAGAGATTTATAGAGGAAAATAAGATTTTCCTAAGAGATGGGGATGATGTTATAAAATTAGTAATATCCTTTAAGAACTTTAGGAATACAGATGAAATTGTTGAAGAGCTGAAATATCTTGTTAGTAGAGACCTGCGTAAAGACAATTGAATTAAGAGAGTATGCAAAAAAACTGGGCTACGATGAAGTTCTTTCAGAGGATAAGTACGACTCCAGATATAGACTTTCTTTGGAATTAAGTTCTAAAGAGGAGATAGCTAAGTATATACGTAAGATTAAAGATAATAAGGTAATCTTGTTCGTAAAGCCACTATCATTTGAGGCTTTTAAGTATTCTTTACAATCTCCCAAAGTAGCAGCTTTGATACTAGACAGAAAAAACATAGGACTAATTGGTAAGAAGGGTAGTTTGAATTTAATAAGACAAGCCAAGAAGCCGGTTGAAGTGCAGTTAAAAAACCTAGAGGTAGACGTCATCTATAAAGTAATCCAGTGGAATAAGTGGATTGAATATCCTATTCTCTCATCGTGTGCTTCAAAGTTTAATGAAATATGGTCTCCATTATCTAAATTTTCCCTCTTAGTAACATTGGGTGCTAATGAGAGCGACGCGTTAAAGTGGATTTATAATAACCCTACATTACTAATTGGTAATTATGATAGGACAACTACTTATTGATGTCGTTATATTTATCTGGCTTGTCATTCTCACATTATATTCAATTAGGTATAAGGTGATATATTTCAAAAAATTGAGGGCTGGTAAAAACGTTAAGGTGAAAAGATATATCGTATTCGAAATGATCCCTACCCCTTTTCCACAAGCTGAATTAGAATCGGCAATTCGTAATGCTGTAAAGGAATTAGGAGGTAAGGCTTGGCTAGAGATTTCTAACCCAAAAGTAATATTAACTTACCAAAATTACGGGGTTATATCGAGTACTAGAGCTGGATACAAAATAGTTATCGCTAGTCTACCTCTCGTAAAGAGCATCAACGGGCAAGAAGTTTTACTAGTCCCCAGAAGAACTACAGGAAGCTTAAAAAGGGCAAAGAAATTAATAGGTATTAGATGATGACGCCGTCCCAGACTGTAAGAATGATGTGTACGCGACGAGCTGAATAACACTTTTTTACCTAAAGTATGTACTCATAATTGGGAGAAAAAATTGGCATTTGGACCAGCGGCAATGGGATATGATAGAGCCATAACCATATTCTCTCCAGATGGCTCATTATACCAAGTAGATTATGCATTTGAAGCTGTAAGAAAAGGATGGACTACTTTGGGAGTTAAAACAAAGTCTGCAGTAGTACTATTATCAGAGAAAAAGAAAGCAACACAATTATTAGATGTTGACAATATAGAGAAAGTTTATCTGCTAGATGATCATGTAGGTTGTAGCTTTGCCGGTTTAGCTTCAGATGGCAGAATTTTAATTGACTATGCTAGGTCTCAAGCACTACAACATAGGTTAATTTATGACGAGCCTATAAATATTGACTATTTGACCAAACTTGTGGCTGATATAAAGCAAGCCTATACACAACATGGTGGAGTAAGACCATTTGGTGTAGCACTGATAATTGGCGGAGTTGACAAAGGGGGAATACCAAAATTACTTATGACAGAGCCTAGCGGACAGTTCATGCCTTATTATGCAGTAGCAATTGGACAAGGAGGTTCTGTGGCAACTGAGTATCTAGAGAAGAATTATAAAGAAGATTTATCAGTAGAAGATACGATACTTTTAGCACTCAGGGCTTTAGCTTCTACATTAAAACCTGGTGAGAAATTAACTTCCTCTACGGTAGAAATAGGCTATGCCTCTACAGATGTCGGAATTTTCAGGAAGATGGCGGTTGAGGAAAGAACTTCTATTTTACAGAAGTTATAGGGGGGCGTTAAAAAATATATGACGAAAAAGGAGGAAATGGTTATTGCTAGATACGAACACGGGGGAGAAAGGTTTGAAATATTAGTGAGACCGAAAGAGGCTATGGATTTAAGAAATGGGAAGAGTGTTAGCTTGTCTGACGTAGTCGTTTCAGATACTATTTATAAAGATGTTAAAAAAGGTTTGAAAGCATCACCTTCTTCCCTAAAGAAAGTATTTGGTACTACTGATTTTGAAGAAGTGGCTAAACAGATAATACTAAAAGGTGAGATACCGCTAACGGCAGAACAAAGAAAGGAAATACTAGAGAATAAAAGGAAACAAGTGATAGATTATATAGCTAGGAACGCGATAGATCCAAAAACTAATTTACCAATTCCTAGAACTAGAATAGAAATGGCTATGGAACAAGCTAAAGTTCAAATCGATCCAAATAAGGACGTCGAGGGACAAGCATTACAGATTGTAAAGGAAATAGCTAAAGTAATTCCTATAAAGATAGCCAAGGCTTTAATTGAGATAAAAGTAGATCCTAAATACAGTTCAAAGGTTAAGTCTCAGTTACATAATTTGGGAGAGGTAAAGAAGACTAATTGGTTGGGAGATGGGACATTAGTAGCTGAAATAGAGATACCGGCTGGTGCTCAACAGGAAGTTATAGATAAGCTAAATTCTCTAACTAAAGGAGAGGTTGAAGTGAAAATTGTCCAGGTGAAATAGATGGTAGAAAATTCAGGTTCTAAAATTTTCTATCAAGATAGGAGTATTGTCACACCAGGTGATTTGATAGCTGAGGGAGAATTCCAAGTTCCGTGGTCTCCTTATTTTTACAAGATAGGTAATAAGTATTATTCGGCAATTACGGGACTTCTCAGCGTAAAAGAAGGAAATATTTTCGAGGTAATACCTCTTGAGGGTCAGCGTTATTATCCTAGAATCGGGGATACAGTCATAGGTTTGATCGAAGACATAGAAATATATGGATGGGTAGTCGATATTAAATCTTTTTATTCTGCATATTTACCAGCGTCTTCCTTGCTAGGAAGGGCAATAGCACCAGGAGAAGATCTGAGGAGGTTTCTAAACATAGGTGATTATATATTAGCAAAAGTTGAAGCATATGATAGGACAATTAATCCAGTTTTAACAGTTAAAGGTAAAGGATTGGGTAGAATATCTTCTGGGGTTATAGTGGAGATCTCTCCTGCTAAAGTACCAAGAGTTATAGGTAAAAATAAGAGTATGTTAGAGGTTTTAACATCAGAGACTGGTTGTGATATCCAAGTAGCTCAGAATGGTAGGATTCTCGTAAAATGTGCAAATAGCTTAAGTGAAGAAACGGCAATAAGTGCCATCAACATCATTCAATCAGAGTCGCATATAAAAGGCTTAACAGAAAGAATAAGAGCTTATTTGAGAGAGAAATTAGGTGGGAGTAAAAATGATGCAAGTGCAGAAGCCAAGACTAATACTTGAAAATGGGCTAAGGACTGACGGTAGAAGACCTGACGAAATGAGGCCTATAAAGATAGAATTGGGAGTATTGAAAAACGCAGATGGTTCGGCTATTTTTGAAATGGGAAATACCAAAGTACTAGCGGCGGTTTATGGACCAAAGGAGATGCACCCAAGGCATTTAGCTTTGCCAGATAGGGCATCTTTGAGAGTAAGATATCATATGACACCTTTTTCGACAGATGAGAGGAAAAATCCTGCACCCAGTAGACGTGAAATTGAGTTATCTAAAGTTATAAGAGAGGCTTTAGAGTCTACAGTGTTAACTGAATTATTTCCGAGAACAGTTATAGATGTCTTTATGGAAGTCTTGCAGGCAGATGCAGGAACTAGGTTAGTGTCTCTTATGGCAGCGTCGATGGCTTTAGCTGATGCTGGTATACCTTTGAGGGATTTGATAGCAGGGGTGGCAGTAGGAAAAGCTGATGGAATAATAGTTTTAGATCTTAATGAGCCGGAAGATATGTGGGGAGAAGCTGATATGCCTGTCGCAATGCTTCCCTCTCTAGGACAAGTAGCTTTGCTTCAACTTAACGGTAATATGACTCCTGAAGAGTTTAGGAAAGGTCTTGAGCTTGCTCAAAAAGGGATTAATATTATTTATAATTTACAAAAAGATGCTTTGAGGAAGAAGTACGCAGAATATAAGGAGGAGTAAAAGAAATGTCAGTTACACCTTCTAATCAAAATATAGTCCCGTTTGTTAAAAAGGAGAATATACTAGCAGCATTAGATAGAGGAGTCAGGATAGACGGCAGAAAGTTGAACGAATATAGAAAACTTTCGATAACTTTGGGATATGCAAAAAAAGCTGAGGGCTCGGCTCTAGTTAAGTTAGGTGACACTACTGTTTTAGCTGGTGTAAAACTAGAAGAAGAGGAACCATTTCCAGATACTCCAAATCAAGGTAATTTGGTCGTTAACGTTGAGTTATTACCATTAGCTTATGAGACTTTTGAACCCGGTCCACCAGACGAGAACGCTATTGAGTTAGCAAGAGTAGTTGATAGAAGTTTAAGGGATTCCAAGGCTGTAGATCTATCAAAATTAGTGATTATACCTGGTAAAAAAATATGGACAGCATGGGTTGACGTCTATGTACTTAACTATGACGGAAATATACTTGATGCTTGTACTTTAGCTTCAGTAGCCGCGTTGTATAATACAAAGTTACCTAAGATAGAGGTAGAGGGAGAGAATGTTCGTATTATAAGAGAGGAAAAAACTGATATTATTCCAATTAATTATCCAGTTGTTACTGTAACTGCAGCGAAAATAGGAAACCATATTATTGTAGATCCGAACATTGATGAGGAAAGTATAGCTGATGTGAAGTTATCAATCTCATATACTAGAGATGGTAGGATAGTTGGTATGCAGAAGAACTTCAGTGGTAGTCTAACTTTGCAAGATGTAGATATGATGGAGAATATAAGTAGGAGTGCAGCTCAATATTTACTCGAAGAACTTAAAAAGTACCTTAACCTTTAAGAGTGTGAAGAACTATGGGGAAAGTTACCGGAATAGCAGGTAGATTTGGACCGAGATATGGATCATCGCTGAGGAAAAAGTGGAAAGAAATAATGGAGAAAAGGTATAAAGATCATCAATGTCCTGTGTGTAAAACTACCGGTAAGGTAGTCAGGTTAGCGGCCGGTATATGGTATTGTGAGAAGTGCGGCGCAAAGTGGGCGGGGCTTGCCTATACGCCGTACTAGAGTTATTCTCACGTCTACTAGAGACGCCCCGGTTAGAGTTAGATCGTTTTTGAATGAACTCGAAGATATTATACCTTTCTCAAAGCGTATAAACAGAGGTAGACAAAGCCTAGATGCAATTCTTAGGAAAGCCAAGTTTTTTCAAGCATCGTATCTTGTGGTTGTTGGGATAAGAAAGGGTAATCCTTGGTTTTTTCTAGTTTATGATCTTTATACCTCTTCTCTAGAGTATAACCTTAGAATTTTGGGAGTAACATTGAGGAAAGAGATACTAAAGGTCGAAAAAGATTCAAAAAAAGTAAGAAAAGGATGTATAGGGTCAATAGAACATGATACAATAAAGAAATTGTTACTAGATTTAGGCTATTATTCGATATCTTCATGTGATGCATATGCATACGGCGAGGCGATTATCACTGAAGGTAATAAGAAGTTGTATCAAGTAAAGTTCTTAGATAACCAAAATAATATTTTAGGTCCCATAATTAGGTTTGATTATAATGAAGGTATTGATCGAAATCAAATTTGAGAATGTAGATGACAGCTTGAGGAAAATTTTGTTTAATTCGATATTATTGGAGAAGGTAGACCAAAGAGTAGTAAATATTGACAAGGATAAAAGTCTTATTATAATAAGTGCTAATTCGATAAGTAGGGGAAGAGCTATAATGAACTCTTATATATCCTGGATATACACAATAATAGAGACATTAAACAGGGTGAAAAATAATGACCGAAAGAATACCCCCCGAGCTTAAGGCTGAGATTGTAAAACTTCAGCAATTACAAGATCAACTTAATAGAGTATTAACAGAGAAAAGTGTTATAGATAATCAATTACGTGAAGTAAATAAAGTTTTGCAAGAATTAACTCAGCTACCTTCCGATGCTATAGTATATAAAATGGTAGGAAACTTATTAGTTAAGGTCAATAAAGACGAGATTCAGAAAGAACTAGACGAACAGAAGACTATACTTGAGTTAAGGTCAAGGACTTATCAGAACCAAGAGGCTAAGTTGAGAGCACAACTCGAAGAGAGGCAAAAGAAGGTCAACGAATTAATGGCTAAGTATTATCCACAAGGCAGTGGAGTACCAAAGGCTTAAGTAGTCATTACAACGATTTTTTATACTGTGTTACGCATTTATGCAGACTATAGGGAAAAGGAAAGTGGGATTCCAGATCTTCTTAAAGATTTTGGTGTGGTTGTTGTTTTAGAAAATTTAAGCGTTGCAGATTATGTTATATCCGAGAGGATCGGGGTAGAAAGGAAGTCGGTTTCTGACTTAGTAGCTTCAGTTTATGACAAGAGGTTTTTCGACCAGTTGTCAAGGCTGAAGGAAGCTTATGAAGAACCCTTCTTACTCGTTGAAGGAAAGCTGGATTATGTGAGAAATATTACGGATAAATGGGACGCAATAAATGCTGCCCTTATATCCGCATTAGTGGACTATGAAGTTAGGATTATCTATTCTACGAGCAAAAGAGATACTGCTTATATTCTATATAAACTAGCTGATAAAGTAGTAAATCATCAAGATAATGGATACAGAAGTATTATCAATCTTCATGATAAGCCTAAGTTTGAGAGCTTGAAAGATATGCAAATATACGTCGTGGAGTCTTTGCCTCACGTAGGTAGTAAATTAGCGCCTAAGCTTTTAGAAAAATTCGGTTCAATAGAAGGATTATGTAAGGCCTCTATTACAGAACTGGAAAAAGTCATAGGGAGCAGAAAAAGAGCTGAAGAAATTTACAGAGTTCTTCATACAAAGTATGTTGCTGATAGCGAAAATAGGCAGGAGAAAAAATCAGGAGGGATATTAGATTTTCTCTAAGTTACAATCTTAATTGCATACTGAATTTCTTTTTCTCGGCCTTCCAATCAACATTGACCGGTGGTAAGCCAGATTTACTCCTAAGATAATTGTATGCCGATAAGGCTGCCTTAACTCCCTCCGCTGCTGCTACTACTGCTTGTTTGTAGGGAGTTGATGTCACATCACCAGCCGCAAATACACCCTCCATACTTGTTTTTCCTAGCTCATCAACTATAATTTCTCCTTTATCATTTAATTTCACTAAATCTTTTACAAAGTCAGTTCTCAGCTCATAACCCATCTCTATAATAACTCCTTCTACCTCTAACACCTCAGTCTTTCCGTCTTTTAAGTTACTTATCACTATTCTAGAAACTTTCTGGTCTCCTTGTATTTCCTTTACAGTATACCCTAAATATAACTTTATATTATTGTTACTAAGTACACCCTTAACTAGATTTTCGTCTGAACCTACTAACACTGCGGATCTAGATATATAATAAGCTGGCTTTGCATATCTGGAAAGTAACTCTATCGCCTCTAACCCCGGTTCTCCTTCACCTACTACAGCCGCAGGTTTGTCTTTAAAGAAAGCGGCATCGCATATTGCACAATATGACACACCTTTTCCTTTAAATTCTTGTTCTCCTTTCACATGGAGTTCTCTAGGAGTTTTACCGAATGCAAGGATCAAAGCCTTTGCTGTATACTCTCCTTTTATTCCCTTTACTAAGAAAATATCTCCCTTTTTCTCGATCTTATTTATTTCTTCTCCGTAAATAAACATAGCTCCGAATTTTTTAGCCTGCTTCTCTACTTTTTGAGCTAAGGCAAGTCCGGTAGATGACTCTATTGCGGGATAATTCTCTATAAGTTCGGTCAACGTAAGTTGTCCTCCTAAATCTTTTGACACTACTAATGTCTTCATTTTCTGTCTTGCTGTATAAAGGGCTGCACTCAAACCTGCTATTCCGGCTCCAATTATGATCACATCATATACAATATTTTCGCTCATATATTGATTAAGTAAGTTCTTATAATAAAAATTTAATTTATGAAACAATCTTATTGGATATTTTCGCTCATATATTGAGTAAAATTGATAATCAATGAACTTTAATTAATTATTCTCACAGTTGAGAAAGTTATAAACTATCGTAAGTATAACTCCCAATACACTTTAATATTCAAACTCATTACTTACTAACTAAATACGGTGATATAAGCCTTGCCACGTTATAAGACAGTAGAACAAGTACTGTCTTTAATGAAAGATGTAACAAGAGTTAGAAATATCGGTATAATTGCTCATGTAGATCACGGTAAAACTACAACGAGTGATACATTATTAGCAGCATCAGGAATTATTTCCCAGAAAGTTGCTGGTGAGGCATTAGCGTTAGATTATCTATCTGTAGAGCAACAAAGAGGTATCACAGTAAAGGCTGCTAACGTCAGCCTCTACCACGAGGTTGAAGGTAAAGGTTACGTAATTAACTTGATTGATACACCAGGTCACGTAGATTTTAGTGGTAGAGTAACTAGAAGTCTTAGAGTTTTAGACGGATCCATTGTTGTTGTTGACGCAGTAGAAGGAGTAATGACACAGACAGAAACAGTATTGAGGCAGAGCCTCGAAGAAAGGGTAAGACCTATTCTATTTATAAACAAAGTAGATAGATTGGTAAAAGAGCTAAAACTTAGTCCTCAAGAAGTTCAGAAGAAACTTACGGATCTGATAATGGAAGTTAACAACTTAATAGAGATGTATGCTGAACCAGAATTTAAAGAGCAATGGAGAATAAGACCAGAACTAGGTAACGTGGTATTTGGTTCAGCTAAGGATAAGTGGGGATTCACGGTCCCCATGGCAGCTAAAAAGGGAGTCAAATTCAGTGATGTAGTAAACGCTTACTCGAGCGGAGATAAATCAAAGATCGAAGAATTAAGTTCAAAATCTCCCATACATGAGGCTCTTTTAGACACTGTAATTAGGTTAGTTCCGAACCCGAGAGAGGCTCAGAAGTATAGAATTCCGAAGATATGGAAAGGCGACTTAGACAATGATTTAGTAAAGGCAATGCTCAATGCAGATCCTAACGGACCTATCGTACTCATGATCAACGATATGAAAGTTGACCCGCATGCCGGTCTTGTTGCTACTGGTAGAGTGTTCTCAGGAACTTTGAGAGCCGGAGAAGAAATCTGGCTTGTGAACGCTAAGAAGCAGCAAAGAGTTTTACAAGTAAGCCTTTACATGGGTGCAACGAGGGAATTAGCCGAAGAGATTCCAGCTGGTAACATTGCAGCTGCACTAGGTCTTGACGCGGCGAGGTCAGGTGAGACAGCAATAGATGTGAGGTTCAAAGACACTAATTTTGGAAGCTTTGAGAGCCTACACTACGTTTCAGAGCCAGTAGTGACTATTTCAGTAGAACCGAAGAATCCGAAAGACTTAACTAAGATGATTGATGCGTTAAGAAAGCTAAGTATTGAAGACCCTAACTTAGTTGTAAAAATTAATGAGGAGACTGGCGAATACTTGCTTTCAGGTATGGGATTCCTTCATTTAGAAGTATCGTTACAACTACTAAAAGAGAATTACGGTGTAGACGTAGTAACAACACCACCAATTATAGTTTATAGAGAAAGCATAAGAGCTAAGAGTCAAGTGTTTGAAGGTAAGTCGCCCAATAAGCACAATAAGTTGTATATAAGTGTAGAGCCGTTAAATAATGAGACTATCGAGCTTATTGCGAACGGTACAATAAAGGAGGATATGGACAATAAAGAGATGGCTAAGATATTGAGAGATAATGCTGGTTGGGACTATGATGAGGCTAAAAAGATAGTAGCAATTGATGAAAACATAAACGTCTTCGTTGATGCAACCAGTGGTGTACAACACCTGAGAGAAGTAATGGACACTATAATCCAAGGATATAGGCTAGCTATGAAAGAGGGTCCATTAGCATTTGAACCCGTTAGAGGAGTAAAAGTAGTGCTTCACGACGCAGTAATACATGAAGACCCAGCCCATAGGGGCCCAGCTCAGTTATACCCAGCAGTGAGAAATGCGATTTTCGCGGGCTTCCTAACCGCTAAGCCCACATTATTAGAACCTTTACAGAAGCTTGACATAAGAGTACCAATGGAGTACGTAGGTAATGTATCTGGAGTTATAACTAGGAAAAGAGGAAAAGTACTTGACATGACTCAAAGCGGAAACGTTGCCAGGATTACCGCTGAGATCCCAGTATCAGAGTCTTTCGAATTAGCCAGTGAATTGAGAGCAGCAAGTGCGGGTAGAGCATTCTGGGGAACTGAGTTTAGCAGATGGGCTCCAGTTCCAGACAGCTTACTAACTGATATCGTTATGAAAATAAGGGAGAGAAAAGGAAAGCCCAAGCAATTGCCTAAAGTTGAGGACTTCTTATCGTGATTGTATATGGAAGAGATTAACGTTTTTAGAAATACTAGTGCTATTTTTTTCGACTTTGATAATACATTGGTTTCTTTTGAGGAAAAATCACACGAAGCATTACAGAAAGTAGTAGATGATATTTACAATTACGTAGTAGAGAATTATTCAAATAATAAGCTTGAAAAAAATGAAATTAAGAAAGTTGTTTTTGAGGTAGCTAAGTCTTTAGATGAAGAAGGCGTTTATGACAGAAAAATATGGTGGCAGACAGCTTTAGATAGGTTGGGAATCAAAGCAGGGATGGAGGATTTATACGAATGGACGCAAATTTATTGGAGCGTTGTATCCAATAACGTGCCTTACGAGGATGCATTAGACCTTATTGAGTACTTAAAGAGGAAAGGTTTCAAACTAGGCATAATAACAAATAGTGATGGAGAGTGGGGAGATAAGAAATCAAGGCTTTCAAAGTTTCCTCTAATTTCTTATTTCGACATAATCATCATAGGAGGAGAAAATAATATCAAGCCTAAGCCTAATGTAGAACCGTTTATAGTTGCTTGTGAAAAGATGGGCCTTAATACTAGTTCATGTGTTATGGTAGGCGACGATCCAGTAAAGGATTGTTTAGCGGCTAAAAAAGCTGGATTAAGAGCTATACTTGTTGATAGAAAAGGGCGAGTTAAATACGCCGAATTATATGCGGATTACGTCGTAAATAATCTAAAGGAATTAGAGGAAATATTCTAAAATATATCTGATAATAGAGCGTAGAATTTTTTAGTCTCTTCTCTGTATAGACGATTTAAATACGTGAAATAATTGACCTCGCTAGAACCTTCCTTGTGTTCTATTTCTCCAAAGTCTTCTAGTGCTATATAAATATCAAAGTAACTTTCTTTTATTCCCTTAAGCGTGTGGAAAATTGTGGTCATTATTTTTCCGTTAGAATAGAGGATTGATTTATAAAGAGGAAGGATTGTATTATAATTAAATCTTTTACCTTCAATGTTAGTAATTAGTGTTTTAATTTCTACTGGTAGCTCAATAACTTGGTTTTTAATATAGTTCATAAAAACTTGCAATGAAGTTAGCCTAGTATTCCTTAAGGTGTTTATTATCAAAGGGATAATATTTTCCTCTATTATTTTAGCCTCCTCTACTGTCAATATATCGTGACTAGAATGATAATACTTGTAATTTATGGAATGAAAGGATATGGTTGGGATTCCAGCACTTAAGAATCTATAACTATCTGTGTAAGGCGACGGATAACTCACATCTGTGATGTTATTAGAAAGGGGTATAGACAATATTGGCGTGTAGTATACATAGAGAGAGTCGGTTATATTATCAAGCGAAAGAACAAACTTTGTACCTTCAAGTCTCTTTGCATTATTTTCCACGAACGTTTTAGAGCCACATGCCCACGAGAAACTTTCAAAATAGCAACCGCTCTCTTCTGCAGTAAATGATATAGCATGGATTTCGTTATCATACTTTTCATTCATGAGTTCAGTCAGTAACGCTACTCCAACGAGATCGTCATGCTCACCGTAAAACCAATGGTCGTGATGCGCAGTAACATATATTTTTTCATCATTCTTTCTGTTAGATATGCCTTCTATACTGTAACCAATAGAATTTTTAAAGATATTCTCAGTATAGAATCTGCATTTACCTTTAAGAAATTTAAGCGTATTTTGGGTTACGAAAAATGCTGGAGTATAAGGTGGAGGTTGAGGAGAATTCTGGAGTAATATTCTATTTTTCAAAACTACCTTTCGTAAAGTATCATCGTTTAATGTAAAAATTAGTACTTTTCCTTCGTTACCAAGTAATCCGTATTTTACGTTTAGTTCCGTCAAGTTATTCAAACTAATTATCTTATAGTTCTCAGTCTCGAGATCAGCTGAAGGCGAGTAAGGTAGTGTAACTATATCGCTTTTAGGAACTTTTCCCCCCTCACATTCTATTTCTAGTTCCTTATTAGACCAACTAAGGACTTCAGTCGGGTATATCTTAATTTCATCGAAGTGGGGCTCGAACTGAGCCTTAATTTGCTTTACAAGATATTTTTCTTTCCTATCTCCGCTAACTACTTCCCCGTATCGTGAAAGCTCTTTTACCTTTTCATATAATCCCATATTTATGAGTGTGGTTGAAGATTACATAAATAAGGTATTCCCTCACAATGGAGTTTTTGAGATCATACTCGGAACCTCAGGAATATCTGAAAATCTTTCTCCTATCGGTATAATTAGGGACGGAAATAATTACTTTTCAAAAATTTTTAGGAATACGTTAACTTATTATAATCTAAAAGCCAGAAACTCATGCATAATTAACGTTACTCACGATCCTATGATTTTCTACAAACTTTTATTTGACGAAAACAGTCCTGACTTAGGGAAAAAAATATACGACGGTATCCCTTACTTAGAAAATGCCATAAGTATTCTTTCTAACTGCAAAGAAGCGGAAGTAAAAGAGGAATTCTCTATTTTCGAGTATAGATTTGTAAAAATAATTAATGAAGGAGTTATCTATAAAGCGTTCAGCAGGAGCGATTCACTATTTATTGATTTACTTGTGCATGTAACGAGACTCGATATTTACTCGAAGGAGGAATTGGAAACGTATTCAACAGTGATACAGTATGAAGTGAAAACTATAGCCAGGCTATCGCCTAATCTTTTGGAAATTCTTAGGGATCTTGTCGCATTAATTAATGCTAAAGGGTTAAAAATCAGTTTATAATGCTTATTATGATGAGCTTCACAGTAGCCCTTATTCAAGGAGATGGGATAGGTCCAGAAATAGTGTCAAAGTCAAAAATAATCTTAGCTAAACTCAATGAAATATACAGCTTACCTATAAACTATGTAGAGGTAGAGGCCGGTGATAGGGCTCTAGCTAAATACGGGGAGGCATTACCTAAAGAAAGTCTTAAAATTATAGATAAGACTGATATGATCCTTAAGGGACCTGTAGGGGAGTCAGCTGCTGATGTTGTTGTAAAACTAAGACTTATGTATGATATGTACGCCAACTTAAGGCCTGCTAAGTCTCTACCAAATGTTGAAAGTAAGTACTCGAATGTAGACATTTTGGTTGTGAGAGAAAACACAGAGGATCTTTATAAGGGCTTTGAGTATATTGTGGCTGACGGGGTAGCGGTAGGTATGAAAATAATTACATGGAAAGCCTCAGTAAGAATAGCCCAAGTGGCGTTAAATGAAGCTTTAAAAAGAAGGAAGAAAGTAACGTGCGTTCACAAATCTAATGTAATGAGGGTTACGGATGGTTTATTTGCAGAGGCATGTAGAAGTGTGCTAAAGGGTAAAGTCGACTATTCTGAGATGTACGTCGATGCGGCTGCCGCTAATTTGGTGAGAAATCCTAATATGTTTGATGTAATAGTTACAGAGAACGTTTATGGGGATATACTAAGTGATGAGGCTGGACAAATAGCTGGAAGCTTGGGTATATCTCCTTCTGCAAATATTGGGGATAAAAAGTCTTTATTTGAACCCGTTCATGGTGCCGCTTTCGATATTGCTGGCAAAAATGTAGCAAATCCTACGGCATTCTTGTTGTCTGTGGCGATGATGCTAGATAGGATGTATGATTTATCTAAAGAGGATAGATATGCAAAAGCTGCAGATGCGCTGCGTAATGCCATTTATAAAGTATACGAGGAAAAGAAACACCTAACCCCTGATGTAGGGGGTAACAGTACCACGGACGAGCTGGTAAATGCGATTTCCCATTATCTAAGTTAATGCTTAAATAACGTTAGTTAATAATTCAAGTAAGGTGATGTAAATTATCTCAGCGTCAGATAAGACCCCTAAATTCTAAATTTGATCCTCTAAAAACGGAGGATGAAGTATTAAAATACTGGAATGATAATAATATATATAAAAAACTTAAAGAATATAATAATAAATTACCTAGAAAGTTTCTATTCATAGACGGACCTCCTTATCCTTCTAGCCCCATTCCTCACATAGGTACGGTATGGAATAAAGTGATAAAAGACTGTATATTACGTTACGAGAGATTAGCTGGTTATCGTACTTACGACCAGCCAGGTTACGATACTCATGGTTTACCAATAGAAGTTGCTACCGAAAAGCAATTAGGTATACAAAAAAAATCAGACATTATAGAAAAAATAGGGGTTGCAAACTTTATAAATAAATGCAGGGAACTAGCGTTAACTAACGCCTCAGCCTTAACACAGAACTTTAAGAACGTGGGAGTCTTCATGGATTGGGATAACCCTTACTATACTCTGGACAGCACGTATATTTCTAACTCTTGGGCAGTAATAAAGAAGGCATATGAAAGAGGACTTCTATATAGAGATGTCCACGTCTTACATTGGTGTCCTAGATGCGAAACTACGCTAGCGGATTATGAAGTTTCTGAGTATAGAGACCTCGAGGATCCCTCTATATATGTAAAGTTTAAGGTTAAAGGAACACCAAATAAATATTTACTCATATGGACGACTACGCCATGGACGATCCCCGCTAATGTATTTATCATGATAAATAAAGAGTTTGAGTATGCCGAGGTCGAAGTAAAAGGCGAGATTTTGATCATCGCAAAGGATAGAGTGAGAGAAGTTATGAAAGACGCCGGAATAACAGAGTATAAGGTATTAAGGACGTTTAAGGGAGGTGAATTAATAGGGTTAGAATACGAACATCCTCTACGAGATATAGTACCAGCACAATCTAAAGCTGAAGGATATCATAAAGTTGTTGATGCAGGCGAGAATGTAACCTTGACCGAAGGTACTGGATTAGTTCATTCAGCACCAGGTCATGGTGATGTAGACTTTGAAATAGGCAAAAAGTATAACATGCCCGTTCTCATGTTTGTTAATGACCAAGGAATCTACACGGAAGAGGCTGGTAAGTATAAGGGTAAAAAGGTAAGGGAGGCTGCGAATGAAATAATAAATGACTTGAAGGATAGAAACGCTTTACTATATGCAGGTAAAATCGTTCACAGATATCCAGTATGCTGGAGATGCAAGAGTCCATTAATACTAAGAGCTATAGAACAATGGTTCATCGGCGTGTCTAAACTCAAGAACGAACTTATGTCAGAAATTGATAACGTGAATTGGGTTCCTGAGTGGGGGAAGACTAGGATAGGAAATATGGTTAAGGAAATTAGAGATTGGGTCATAAGTAGGCAAAGATTCTGGGGAACACCCTTACCTATATGGGTATGTCAGAAATGCGGAAATACAATAGTTGTAGGTAGTAAGGAAGAGCTGAAGAAAGTTGCAATAAACGACGTACCTGAAGACCTTCACAGACCTTGGATAGATAATGTTAAAGTTAGGTGTAATAAGTGTGGAGGAGAAGCTGTAAGAGTTCCAGATGTTGCAGACGTATGGTTTGACAGCGGTGTAGCATTCTTTGCAAGTTTAGGTGAGAATTGGGAAAAAACCTGGCAGGAGATAGGTCCCGTAGATCTTGTGTTAGAAGGGCATGATCAGCTTAGGGGTTGGTTCTTTAGCCTCTTAAGAGCTGGAGTTATATTACTGGATAAAGCTCCTTACAAATCGGTTTTAGTTCATGGGTTTATGCTTGACGAACAAGGTAGAGAGATGCATAAGAGCCTTGGGAACTATGTTGAGCCTTCTCAAGTGATCAGTAAGTATGGTAGAGACGTTCTGAGACTATGGCTATTGAGAAATACTACTTGGGAGGACGCTAAATTCTCGTGGAAGTCTTTAGATCTTACTAGGAGGGATCTTAACGTAATATGGAACGTTTACGTGTTTGCATCCACTTATATGAATCTTGACAACTTCGATCCGAATCAATATACATTTGAATCACTAAAGCGGTATCTCAAACCAGAAGATAGATGGTTATTATCTAGGTACTACAGAATGCTAAGGGAAGTTACAGAAGCAATGAAGAACTACAAAGTTCATGAACTGGCTAATAAGGTTACGACGTTTATAACAGAAGATGTAAGTAGGTTCTATCTTAGGTTAACCAGAAAGAGAGCATGGAATGAAGCTAATGACCCTGATAAGATAGCGATGTACTATGTGTTGTATCAGGTTCTCAAAGGTTCGTTAATATTGCTATCTACAGTAACTCCCTTTATAGCGGAGAAAATTTATCATGACTTCGTTGTTGACGGATTGGAGTCAGTTAGTATGGAGAGAGTACCAGAGGTAAAAGAAGAGTTTATTGATAAAGAGATAGAGGAGGCATTTGAACTGGCTAAAGAAATAGCTGAAGCTGGTCTTAATGCTAGAGCTAAAGCTGAGATAAAACTAAGGTGGCCGATAAAAGAAGCATATGTATTCTTAGTTTCTGAGCAAGATCGTAGGTTAGTTAGTAACATAATAGATGTATTAAGGTCAATGCTTAACTCCAAGGAGGTTAAAGTAGAGGGTATTGAGGGCTATAAGAGATTTAGTAAAGTAAAGGCACTTCCTAATAAAGGAACTATAGGTCCAGAATTTAAGAAACTTTCAGCTAAAGTAGTGTCCTATATAGAGGAGAACGGAGAAGATGTTGCTAACGATATTGTAAACAAAGGAATACATGAAACAGTAATCGAAGGACAACCCGTCCAAATAAAAGTAAATCACGTCAATATTATAGAGGAAACTCAGCTTGGGTATGTTTCTGCAAGGTTCAACAAAGGTGTAATTGTAATCAATAAAGAAATTAGTAAAGAGGAAGAAGAGGAAGGAATAATAAGAGACCTTGTAAGGAGAATACAGTTCATGAGGAAGGAACTATCCCTTAATGTTAACGATTATATAAATCTTACAATAAAAGCACCAGAAGAGAGAGCGTCTATAATTAAGAAGTGGATTAATTATATAAAAGAAGAGACTAGAGCAAAAGAAATAACAATCGGTGAAGCCAAAGGAGAAGTAGTTAGAGATTGGGAAATAGAAGACGAAACATATACGATAGGAGTAAGCAAGGCTTGATTTTTCCCTACCCTAGAAGGAAAAAGTTAATTGTTACACTCTTTATCTCAATTTTAGACGTAGAGAGCTCACTGAGCGAAATTACCATAAAACTATCTTACGTATTGAGAACTCTAGCCGAGTTCAGAGTAAGCGAGGTTTTATGGGTATATGAGACCGAGAAAGAGAGGAAAGGCTGGAAATTGATTAAAGAAATTTCTGATTATGCACTTACACCTCCTTACTTAAAGAAGTACATTCCTAAAAGAAAGTCTCTCTCTAAGGTCGGACTTCTTCAACCTCTCAATATTGCGTCTCACCAAGTTTCGCCAGAATTTATTGAAGGAGAGATCCGTCTGGGCAAAAAGGGAGATTTCGGGCTTAGGTTCTCCTATGATTATTTTCATTCCGATTATGTTATAGTAAGTGATAGCTTGGCAAAGAAGGTTAAACCTTACTCCTTTTACCCTTATTATAAAGGGTTTACTTCTAGATTGATATCCTATCAAAAGATGCTCGAAAGAGTGACTCATTCAGATAATGTAATTATAGCCAGTAGATCTGGAGCTAATCTAAGCCAGGTTGAAGGCAAGATTAGGGAGGTATATGAAGAGAAAGGATTATACTTAGTAATTGGCCCTCCTAAACACGGGGTTTTAAGGGATTTGCACGATTTTAAGGGGTTTATAGTAAATTTTATACCGAAACAAGGAGTTAAAGACGTGAGAGCTGAAGAAGCTCTCCAAGCCTCCTTAGCTTTACTTAACTTCATACTGAATTAAAATAGTTACACTTATAAGCTAATGGAATTTAAGAAAGAGGGACTGAGGGAAATTTAATGGGTCATCGTAAGTTATCCTCGCCAAGACGTGGATCAGCAGCTTTGCGTCCCAGAAAGAGGTCTAGAGAGTTCCTTCCAACTCCTAAGAGCTGGCCTATAATTCAATCTAATGAGCCTAAGCTACTCGGTTTTATTGGTTACAAAGCCGGAATGACTCATATTTTCATGATTGATGATAAACAAACTTCCCCAAATTACGGAAAGGAGATATACGTTCCAGTTACTATATTAGAAACACCGCCAATTATACCGGTTGCCTTGAGAGCCTACTACATTAACTCAAAAGGAGAACCAGCTGTTCTCACTGAATATTGGGGGGACATTAATGATAAGCTAATGAAGATATTGAGCGAGAGAAAGATAACTAATCTGAAATTAGATAAGGAAAAAATGAAGGCTAAACTTGATGAAATAACAAATAATCTGGATAAGATAATAGCCCTAAGAGTTTTAACTGTGACACAGCCTTATCTAGTTCCCTCTTTAGGGAAGAAAAAGCCCGATGTAGCTGAGATACAAATAGGTGGAGGTAGCGGTATAAAGCAGCAACTCGAGTATGCTCTATCAATACTAGGTAAGGAAGTACCGGTGAAAAATGTGTTCAAGGAGGGACAGTTGATCGATATTATTGGAGTGACAAAAGGAAAAGGATTCCAAGGAGTAATAAAAAGGTATAGTGTTGTTGAGTTACCGAGATGGCATAAGCACAGAAAAGGAAGCAGAAAAATAGGTGCTAGAGGTCCTTCAATATCAACCCCAAGTTATACTCCTCAACCCGGTCAGATGGGCTTCCACAGAAGAACTGAGTATAATAAGAGGATACTTAGGATAGGAGAAGATCTCAAAGAGATAAATCCAGCAGGAGGATTTGTTAATTATGGTTTAGTAAGAAACACGTACTTAGTGATTGAAGGATCCACCATAGGCAGCAAGAAGAGGCCGTTATTCTTGAGGTATCCTATAAGACCTACTTGGACTCCTCAGTCAGCTCCTAAAATAACTTATGTAAATCTGACCAGCCAACAAGGGTGAAAATTATGTATTTAGAACTAGTATCAAAAAAGGTTCCAATCCTAGATCTTCAAGGTAATAAAATAGAGGAGTTAGAACTACCAAGTTTCTTTAGTTACCCGGTTAGAAAAGATCTAATAAGAAGAGTGTTTATCTCAGAATTTACGAAATCACTTCAGTCCAAAGGAAGAGACCCTATGGCAGGGAAGAGAACAAGTGCATTAAGCTTTGGAATAAACCTAGGATTAGCCAGAGTTCCAAGAGTTAAGCAGAGCGGGGAAGCCGCACTAGCACCGAACACCGTGGGTGGAAGGTTAGCATTTCCTCCTACCACAGAAAAGAGAATAATAGAGGAAGTTAATGAGAAGGAGAAAAGATTAGCAGTGATAAGTGCACTTGCAGCCACCGCACTTCCTGAATTCGTAAAAGCTAGGGGTCATAGATTTTCAGCACAAGAGCTCCCAATAGTTGTAAGTGATGATTTAGAGAAGGTAGATAAAGCTAAAGTATTGGTTAACGAGGTATTTCCCAAACTCAGTGTTTATGAAGATATTGAGAGAGTTAAAGATAGAGTGAGAATAAGAGCGGGCAAAGGAAAAATGAGGGGTAGGAAATATAAAAGAGCAAAGGGTCCTCTTATAATTGTTTCAGACATTAAGGCTCCTATTGTAAAAGCTGGCTCAAACATAGAGGGAGTGGATGTAGTTGCGGCTAATTTAGTAAGCGTTATTCATTTAGCTCCAGGTGGTCATCCAGGTAGGTTAACAATATATACGAAGTCATCTATCGATATTTTGTCTAAAAGATTACAAGGGAGAGTGATTTCATGATAGTGAAAGAGTTTTTAGCCACAGAAAAAGCTATTAGACTACTTGAGTCTCAGAATATCCTGACAGTTATAGTTGATAAAAATGCTACAAAACCTCAAATTAAAAAAGAGATCGAAAATATGTTTAATGTAAAAGTAGAAAAAGTAAACACACTCATTACACCGCTTGGAGAGAAAAAAGCATATGTTAAGCTTAAGAAGGAGTTTAATGCGAGTGAAATAGCCCACAAATTAGGTATATTGTAAGGTGATGTAAATGGGTAAGAAGTTGCTCCAACAAAGAGCAGGACGTGGAGGAATTAATTTCAGAAGCCCAAGTTGGAGGAGAGTAGGTCCAGCAAGGTATCCCAACATTAATGGGGATCATAAAGGCAAGGTAACAAACATACTACATAATCCGGGGGTAAATGCACCGGTTGCACAGATTAAGTTAGATACTGGAGAAACGTTCTTCATTCCTGCTGTTCAAGGACTCACAGTAGGTCAAATAATCCAGATAGGAAGTGATGCTCCAGTTAGTAATGGTAATATAGTTGAAGTAGGCAACTTACCAGAGGGAACAGTAGTTTGTAATGTAGAAAAGACCAGGGGGGATGGCGGTAAATTCGCCAGAGCTGCTGGTGCTTACGCAACTATAATAGGAAGAAGTGGAGATAAAGTCTTGATAAAGCTTACCTCAGAAAAAATAGTTCAAGTAAGTGCATCTGCAAGAGCGACTATTGGTGTAATAGCCGGGGGAGGAATTACAGAGAAACCGTTATTAAAAGCTGGAAATAATTATTGGAAATATAAAGTTAAGGCTACTAAATGGCCACATGTAAGGGGTGTTGCTATGAACGCAGTATCACATCCACACGGTGGTGGATTACATCAGAGCGTAAGCAGGCCATCAACTGTTTCAAGGAATGCACCTCCAGGTAGGAAAGTTGGTCACATAGCAGCTAGAAGGACTGGAAGGCGTGAGGGAGCATGATTTTTTATTTAACTTTTAAATATGAATTTGGGGTGATTACGTGTCAATAGAATATCCATCAGAGTGGAAAAAGTTCAAATATAGGGGTAAGACGTTAGACGAACTTGTAAATATGCCTATGGATGAATTTATAAAGCTCTTACCCGCAAGGCAAAGAAGGTCTCTAACTAGAGGATTTTCAGATAGGCAAAGAAGACTTCTAGAAAAGATAAGAAAATATTTAAGAGAAGGAAAATATAATAAGGTAATTAAAACTCACGTAAGAGATATGATAATATTACCCGAAATGGTAGGTTTGAAGTTTGCAGTTTATAATGGTAAGGAGTTCGTTGAGTTTCAAGTAACGCCGGAGATGATAGGTCATTACCTAGGTGAATTCTCGATAACTACGAAGAAGGTAGAACACGGTGAACCTGGATTAAAGGCAACTAGATCAAGCCTATTCCTAGCTATGAAGGGATGAAATATGGCTTCATGGACTTATCCTCAATTATCTATACCTGAAGATAGAGCAGCTAAAGCTGTAATAACGAACGTGGACTCTTCAATACGTGATTTATATAATGTTTGTAAAGCTGTAAGAGGTATGAAATTGAATGAGGCTAAAGCTTTCCTAGAAAGAGTATTAAGGCAAGAAGAAGCGTTACCTTTCTGGAGATATTCTCATGGAGCATCCCATAGATCGAACATATCAGAGAAATGGAAAGTTAAGAGCGGTCGATACCCCAAAAAAGCAATAAAGTATGTGCTTAAAGTCTTACAAAATGCCGAAAATAATGCAACCGTAAAAGGGCTAGATATTGATAATGTAAGGATAGTTCACATAGCTGCGCATAGAGGAGTAACTATAAAGAGGTATATGCCTAGAGCCTTTGGCAGAGCAACACGTAAGTATAAATACACTTCTCATATTGAAGTAGTTTTGGCTGAGGTGGAGTAAATATGGTTTTGATAAAGAAATATTTCCTACAAAAGTCTATGATTAAGGTTAAGGTAGACGAATACTTAGCTAAGCAATTCTATAATGCAGAGTATGCGGGCGTAGATATAATAAAAACTCCTATTGGGACTAGAGTTGTTATATATGCTGGGAGACCTGCTTTCATTATAGGGAAGCAGGGTAAGACAATTAAGCAATTAGCGCAGATTTTGGAAAGACTGTTTGGGTTAGAAAATCCGCAAATAACCGTAACTACAGTTGAGAATCCAGAACTTAACGCGAGAGTTATGGCATTTAGATTGGCAATAGCTCTAGAAAAAGGGTATCATTTCAGGAGAGCTGCGTTCATAACAATCAGGAGAATTATGAAAGCTGGGGCTTATGGTGCAGAAGTTGTAGTTAGTGGAAAGTTAACATCTGAAAGAGCAAAATATGAGAAGCTTAAAGAAGGGATTGTATATAAGAGCGGACAGCAGTTAGAAAGGATTGTAGATAGGGCAATAGCAATCGCGATGTTAAAACCTGGTGTATACGGTGTTGAAGTCATAATTACAAAGCCCATGAAGAGTGTGGACAAGATAGAACTGAGAGAAAAACCAAAGGGAGGAGAAGAAGGAGGAACTGTTACAGTTACGAATGTGAGTTTCATCGACGAGAACAAAGGAGGTAGTTAAAGATGCCCTTAAATCCAAAGGAACTTAGAGAAAAAAATGTGAAAGAGTTACTCGATCAATTAAAAGAGTTACAGTCACAGATGTTAAAACTGAGGGCTGAGGCGAGATTAGGAACTTTAAAGAATACAGCTGCTATTAGAAATACAAGAAAGGATATAGCAAGAATATTAATTGTTTTAGCTGAGAAGAAGCAAGGGAAAACTGAACAAGCTACTTCTCAGTCTTCTTCTAAATAGGAGGCCAAACAATAGTGGATTTAATTGGTGGAAAAGTTACTATTTTATCTTATCCTGATTCTTCTCTGCTCAACAAATCTGGAGTTATAATAGATGAAACGTATAAGACTTTGGTTATAGACGTCGGTAAAAGGAAAGTTAGGCTCTTAAAAGAAAATGGAATTTACGCGATAATTTTTAAAGGTAGATTTTTTGTGGTATCTGGGATTAAGTTAGTTGGTAAACCCGAGAAAAGGTGGATGTGATGGGTAAAAAAGGTCAGCTGATTAAAAGCGTAGGTATAGAGGGTGTAGAAGCTCCTTCAAAAGCTTGTGATGATCAAAACTGTCCGTTCCATGGGAGTTTAAGAGTAAGAGGGTTAATACTAGACGGCATTTTAATAAAGTTTAAAGCTATGAGGACGGGAGTGGTTGAAAGAGAGTATTTATATTTCAACACGAAGTACAAGAGATACGAAAGGCGTAGAAGTAGGATTCATGTTCATATACCTCCTTGCTTAGATGTAAAGGAAGGGGATAAAGTTATAATCGGGGAAACTAGACCAATAGCTAAGTCAGTATCATTTGTGGTCTTGGGAAAGTCTAGGTGAGATATATGCCTGAGAAGTTAAACGTTTTAGGAAGTAGAAAAGGCTTCACTCCTGCACTACAGCATTACAGTAGAGTAGTTGTTGCAGATAACAGTGGCGCAAAAGAAGCTATGATTATCGGAGTTTATGGATATAGAGGAGTATTAAGGAGAGTTCCTTTTGCTAACATAGCTGATCTAGTAATGGTAAGTGTTAAGAAAGGGACTCCAGAAGTAAGGAAACAGAAGTTCAAGGCAGTTGTAGTTAGGCAGAGAATGCCCTTTAGAAGACCTGACGGAACGTGGATATCTTTTGAAGATAATGCTGTAGTAATTGTAAACCCTGATGGAACTCCTAAAGGTACGGAGATTAGAGGACCTATTGCTAGAGAAGCTGCTGAGAGATGGCCTAAAGTAGCAAGCATAGCCACTATGGTGATTTAAAATGGTTTCATCTAAGCCGGTTAAGCAAAGACGATTAATAAGAGAGTCACCCAAACATCTAAGACATAAGTTACTAACGGCTAAACTTTCAGAGGATTTAGAGAAACAATATGGAATTAAAAGATTGCCAGTAAGAAAAGGTGATACCGTGAAAGTTATGAGAGGAAACCACATAGGATATGAGGGTAAAGTCATCGATGTAAATACTAAGACTGGGAGGATTGCAATAGAGGGTTTAACTAGGAAGAAGGCGGATGGAACGCCGGTTTTCATTTGGGTTCATGCCTCTAAAGTTATGATAACTAAGCTAGATACTAGTGACAAAGAGAGAATCGCTACTATTGATAGGAAAAGAAAAGCTAGAGAGGAGTATCTGAAGAGAAAAGAGGATAAAAAGGAGGGAAGTTAAAATGACACACATTACACGATTTGAAGCTCCTTGGTTCTTAAAGGCACCTAAAAAAGAGTATAAATGGATAATAAGGGCTTCAGCTGGTCCCCATAAACTGTCCGAAAGCATACCTTTAGCTATTCTGTTAAAATACTATCTAAAAATAGCTGAGACTACGAGGGAGGCAAAAAGGGTAATTTTTGATGGTAAAGTACTTGTAGACGGTAGAGTTAGAAGGGATTATAAATATCCAGTAGGTTTAATGGATGTAGTTGAGATACTATCGGCTGATATAAGAGTGAGGCTTATTCCGAATAATTTAAGATTCTTAGATATAGTAAATATTAGTAAAGAAGATGCTAGATATAAATTTGTCAGAATTTTGAATAAGACCACTCAAAAGGGTGGAGACATTCAGCTAAACCTTGAAGATGGTAGGAATGTGTTGATACCTAAAGACAAATTGAAAGACTATAATTTATCTACTTTAGATACATTAAAAATAGAAATACCTTCGCAAAACATCATTAAGAGTTATTCGATAAAAGAAGGAAACTATGCCATAATAACGGGAGGTAAAAACGTCGGTATCGTAGGTAAAATAAAGAGTATACAATGGGCTAAATATAAAAGAAGAGTATATAGTATAGTGACTCTCGAATCCAGTAATGCAACCTACCAGACTAATCTTATAAATGTGATGGTCTTAGGAGAAAACGAGTTAGATCCAAACGTAGGGGTGAAGTTATGACTGAGCAGGCAGTTCAAAAAAACTTTATGAGAAGGATTATTCTAGATAAAGTTACAGTAAATATAGGCTTAGGGGAATCAGGGGAAAGATTACAGAAAGCTTATCAATTACTTCAAGATTTAACTGGAGCTAAGCCTGTATATACTAAAGCTAGAAAATCAATAAGAGAGTTCGGTGTAAGAAAGGGAGCACCAATAGGAGTTAAGGTGACCCTGAGGGGAGAAAAGGCTGTAGAATTTCTTAAGAAAGCATTAGCTGCTGTTAACTACAGAATTAAGGCATCGAGTTTCGACGATTATGGGAATGTAGGTTTTGGAATTACTGAGCACGTTTTAATACCAGGTACTAGGTATGATCCTGAGGTTGGTATATTTGGTATGGATGTCGACATAACTTTGATAAAACCTGGCTATAGGGTGATGAGGAGGAGAAGAAAGTATACAAGGATACCTAAGAGACATAGAGTAACTAAAGAAGAGGCAATGGAATTCCTTAAGCAAAGCTTTAATGTGACAATAATAGAAGGGTGATGGATATGGGTAAGTATAGACCTCCAGCTGAGAGAAAGCATGGTAGAGGAGTTCAAGTTTGCCAAAGATGTGGTAGTAGGGACTCTGTAATTCAGAAATACGAAATGTACTTGTGCAGACAATGTTTTAGGGAAGTCGCATATAATATGGGGTTTAAGAAAACGAGGTGACAGTTATGCCTTCCTTAAATCCTCTCGCAAATGCGTTAACTACACTTTATAATAATGAAGTAAGGAGGAAGAAGCAGGCAATAATCATGCCTGCATCAAAGCTAATAATAAATGTGCTCAGAGTACTCCAAAAGGAGGGCTATATTGGTGAGTTTGAATATATTGATGATGGTAGAGCAGGTAAGATAACAGTGCAATTACTGGGTAGAATAAATAAATGTGGTCCTATTACACCTAGATACCCCCTCACTTATAAAGACTTGTTAACTCTCCCCGACTATGTTAGAAAATACTTACCATCTAAAGAGATAGGAATACTAATAATATCAACTCCGAAAGGAGTGATGGCTCATAAGGAAGCTTTGAAAGAAAGGATAGGTGGAGTTGCACTTGGATATGTATATTGAGTAGGGTGGTAGGATGAAGGCAGTGTATTTATATGAGGAGATCCAGATTCCTGAAAAAGTGACAGCAAGGTTAGAAGGCACTACTTTGGTAATAAAAGGTCCTAAAGGAGAGATCAAAAAAGATTTCGGTTATGCAAAAGGGATTTTAATGAGGCAAGAGGGTAATAAGATAATTTTAGAGACTACATTTGCGGATAGGAGAAAGAAGTCTTTATTCTACTCGATTAAAGCGCATATGGAAAATATGATAACGGGTGTTACCAAGGGCTATAGGTACTACCTAAAGATAATATATACTCACTTTCCAATGACGGTAAAGGTAGCTGGAGACGAGGTTCAAATAACGAATTTAATAGGTGAGAAAAACGTAAGAAGGGCTAAAATTCTACCTGGTGTTAAAGTAACTGTAAAAGGAGAGGACATTGAAGTAGAAGGTATTGACGTTTATAATGTCTCCCAGACTGCTGCTAACATTGAAAGGGCTGCAAAGATAACAGGTTACGATAGAAGAGTATTCTCAGATGGCATTTTCATGTATAAGAAAGAGGTGATTGGCAATGAGAAGTAAAGAAATTTATAAAATTAAGGAAAAAATAGAAAAAATAAGAAGCTCCAAGCCAGATTTCTATAGATATGATTGGGGTAAGTATTATAGGATAGGGAGGCAAGAGACATGGAGGAGACCAAAGGGAATAGACAACGCAATGAGATTAGAGTTAAAGGGATATTCTCCAAAAGTAAAAATTGGATATGGTAGTCCTAAGGATATCAGAGGTCTACACCCCTCAGGGCTTATTCCCGTATTAGTTAGTTCCGTTACCGACTTAGAAAAAATAAAGGACAAGAAGGATAAGGTCATCGTTATTTTAAGTAGCAAGTTAGGGTTAAAGAAAAGGTTAGAGTTATTAAAGAGGGCCGACGAATTAGGTATTCGTGTGTCTAATAGGTGATAACTATGCCAGAATTGGCTTTACAGAGGAGGTTAGCTGCTCAAATAAAGAAAGTTGGAGAGAACAATGTCAAATTTAACCCAGAGTACCTTGATGAGATCGCGGAAGCTTTAACAAGAAAGGATGTGAAAAAGCTAATAAAAGATGGCAAGATAATCATAGAAGAACGTAATGGTATTAGTAACGGTAGACTCAAGGAGAGAAAAGAAAAAAAGAGGAAAAGAGGGGAAAGACGTAAGGAAGGTAGTAGAAAAGGTAAAGCCGGTGCTAGGAGAGGTAAGAAAGAGCAATGGATTTCCAAAATAAGAAAGATAAGAAAATACCTCAAATGGTTGAGGGATAATAATGTAATCGATAAAAAGGCCTATAGGCTAGCTTATAAGAGAGCAAAGGGGAATGCGTTTAAGAGCTTGAATGATGTTAAAACGTTCCTAAATCAGTTAGGTTATAAGGTGGAGTAGATGGCTCACGGTTCAAATTATAAGGTTAAGTATAGAAGAAGGAGAGAAGGTAAAACCAATTATTATAAGAGATATATATACGTCATCAGTAACACAATAAGGTTTGTACCTAGAATAACTAACGAGTATGTAATAATTAATGTTGCTAAATTCGATCCTAAGGGGGACGTAATGTTAGCTGTAGCTCACTCAATAGAACTAGTGAAGAAATACGGATGGAAGGGAGATACTAACAATACACCTGCAGCTTATCTTACGGGCTATTTAGCAGGGTTAAGGGCTCTTAAAGCTGGAGTCAAGAATGCGGTTGCTGATATAGGCTTATTTGTGCCGACGAAAGGAGGAAGAATCTTCGCAACAATAAAAGGTGCGATAGATGCAGGTTTACAAATTCCGGTAGGAGATATAGGAGATATTGAAAAAAGAGTAAAAGGCGTGCATATATCCGAATATGCTAAGAAATTACAAGCTGAGAATCCAGAGTTTTATAACAAATTATTCTCAAGGTATTTGGCTAGAGGCTTAGATCCTCAAAATCTTCCTCAACATTTTGAGGAAGTCCTCAAGAAGATAAAGGAGGTGGGTTCATAATGGCAGAAGAAGTTCCAGTTTTAAACCCAGAGGAGTGGAAACCTAGGACTAAGATAGGGCAGATGGTTAAAGAAGGGAAGATAACTTCAATGAAAGAGTTATTCGAAAAGAATTATCCCATTGTGGAGCCAGAAATAGTAGACATTTTATTACCCAAATTAAAGTATGAAGTTTTGGACATAAAGATAGTACAAAAGCAAACTGATGCCGGAGAAATATCGAAGTACAAGGTACTTATAGTAATGGGTAATATGGATGGTTACGTAAGCTATGGCACAGGGAAGGCTAAGCAACTGAGAGTCGCAATCCAAAAGGCGGTAAGAAATGCAAAACTTAATATTATCCCAGTAAGGAGAGGATGTGGTAGTTGGGAATGTACGTGTGGCGAATCTCATAGCCTTCCCTTCAAAGTTTATGGTAAAGCAGGTAGTGTGGAAGTGTTCCTATTACCTGCACCGAAAGGAACAGGCTTGGTTGTAGGACCTGCTCTGAAGACATTATTAACTTATGCAGGAATAAGGGACGCTTGGTCGCGTACTAGGGGTTCAACGTTTACAACGGAGAACTTTATTAAAGCTGGTTATAATGCTTTATACAATACTTACAAGTTTGTGACTCCGACTGATTGGGGGAGAAAGAAATGACTGAGCTTATTGGTATCATAAGAATAAGAGGTTGGGCTGCAACACCGTGGTACATTCAAGACACTCTAGAGATGTTAAGGCTAATACGAAGGTTTAGCGCAATGATCTATCCGAAGAGCTCGGCATTGGAGGGGATGTTGAAATTGACAGCTCCCTATGTAACTTGGGGAGAGCTAAATGATGAAGGTTTAAACTTATTGCTAACAAGGCTGAAGACTATTGACGGGAACAAGGTAAATGAGGAGTTTGTGACTAAGGTTATGAAGCTAAGTGGATACACAGAGTTTGTCAAGAAGGTAAAAGAGGGCGAACTGAAATTAAATAAGCTGGATAATTATTTTAAGCTTCCAATCACTTTGCATCCTCCTAAAGGAGGATTTAAGGGAAAGGTTAATAGACCTTATGGTTCAAATGGAGAGTTTGGGTATAGAGGAGAAAAAATTAATGAATTGATTAAGAGGATGGTGTAAGATGGTAGTAAGAAAAGAAAAGAAAAGTAGGAAGTTTAGGGGATACAGAACACATGGATGGGGAACAAAAGGACAGCATAGGGATAGAGGTGCGGAAGGTGGAAGAACTATAGGAATGCATAAGGAGAAATGGTCTTGGTTAGTTAAGTATGGAGAAGGCTGGTATGGTAAACATGGATTTAGGAATCCTACATCTAAAGTTATTAATTCAATTAACTTAAGAAAACTTCAAACTTTAATAGACAATGGGACAATTAGACCCACAGAGGAAAACAGTAAGCAAGTAATAGATTTAGAGAAATATGGATATGAGAAGTTACTTGCTGGTGGTAGTTTAACTTCTAAGGTTGTAATAAAAGTTAGACACGCTACGGAAAAAGCTGTCGAAAAGGTTAAACAATTAGGAGGAGAAATTATATTAACCTCAAAGGAGTAAGGCTTTTTAGATTGCAATGGGTTTTGTTGACTTCTTAGAAAAATTAGGGGAATACTTACCAGCGGTTACTAAACCTAAGCAAAAGCCTTCTTTGAGCCAAAAGCTAATGTGGTCATTTATTGCTCTTATAGTATATCTAGTAATGTCATCAATCCCCTTGTATGGCGTCTCATCTACAAATTCTTTTTTAAGTAACTTTTTAGCTGAACAGATAATCTTTGCATCTTCTCAAGGCACTTTAGCCCAATTGGGAATAGGTCCTATAATTACGTCAGGACTTATAATGCAAATTCTTGTTGGTTCTAAACTTATAGAGATGGATTTAGCAAATGAGGAAGACCAGATTAAGTTTACTGAAGCTGAAAAGGGATTAGCTTTCATATTCATTATCGTAGAGTCAGCTCTTTTCGGATATGTATTTACAAAAGCTACTAATAGCCTACTCTTGGCAACAATAGTGACTACCCAATTAATAGTAGCAACATACATAATTTTGCTCTTAGATGAAATGATTCAGAAAGGTTGGGGTTTAGGATCAGGGATAAGCTTGTTCATTCTTGCTGGTGTAACAAAAATAATGTTCTGGGATATGTTTGGAATAGCTAATGTTCAAAACCAAGATTTACCAGTTGGATTTTTCCCAACTTTAGTATCGTATATTGTATCTGGAAAGAATTTGCTTAACTTAATTGTAAACACTAACACAACAACACCATTTCAGCCGGATCTAGTAGGGTTAATATCAACTATTGCATTAATTTTGCTAATAATTTATTTAACTAATATTAATGTACAAATTCCCGTTACTAGTCCTAGACTTAGGGGTATAAGAAGTACCATTCCTTTAAACTTCTTGTATGTTAGTAGCATTCCAGTTATATTTGTAAGCGTTCTGGGAGCTGATTTTGAATTATTTGCCTCAATAGCCTCTGGAGTATCTTCTGCTGCTGGAACAATACTAGGAGATATAGCTAATGCTTTCTTCTTCCCTCCTTCAAATATACCTCACAGTGTATATGCTTTAGTTCTAGATCCGGTAGGTGCAGTAATATATGCTGCTGTATTTATAGTCCTATCGATAGTTTTCGGAATACTATGGATCGATGTTGCCGGGTTGGATCCAGCTACACAAGCTCAACAGATGGTTGAAGCTGGAGTAGAAATACCGGGTATGAGGAATAATCCGAAAGTTATTGAATCTATCTTAGCTAAATATATTTACCCGTTAGGGTTCTACAGCTCACTCATTGTGGGTGTAATAGCTGTGTTAGCAACATTTCTAGGTGTATATGGAACTGGAGTAGGATTGTTATTAGCTGTCACTATAGCGGTTCAATACTATAATTTATTAGCCTATGAGAGGACACTAGAGATGTACCCGTTATTAAAGAGAATTATTGGTGAGTGAGAGTTGAAAATAGGTATAGTAACTGGTATTCCGGGTGTAGGTAAAACTACCGTTCTACAAAAAGTCAAGGAAATTTTAGATAAAGAAGGTATAAATAACAAGATAATCAACTATGGTGACTTCATGTTAAAGACTGCAATAAGCCTTGGTTATGTAAACAATAGAGATGAGATGAGAAAACTTCCAGTAGAGAAGCAGAGGCAACTTCAAATTGATGCAGCTAAAGGCATTGCTAAAGAGGCAAAAGAAGGAGGAGATGGTATGCTATTCATCGACACTCACGCTGTCATTAAAACTCCTTCAGGTTATCTGCCTGGGCTACCGAAATACGTAATTGAAGAGATAAATCCCTATATTATATTCCTACTTGAAGCGGAACCTAGGTTAATACTTGAAAGACAGAAAAGGGACACCACGAGAAGCAGGACAGACTACAGCGATGAGAAAGTAATTATCGAGACCATAAACTTTGCTAGATACGCTGCTATGGCCTCAGCTGTGCTAGTGGGAGCTACTGTGAAGGTGGTTATTAACGCTGAAGGGGATCCGAGCATAGCAGCAAATGAAATAATAAGGTCGATGAAGTGAATTGCTAGATGTTTTATACAGTTTTAGAAATACTTTTAATATCTTTTTTATTTAATTTTATCCTCTATCTGTGGTATAGGTTCTATTTAAATCCAAAAATGACCAAAACAATATTGTTAATAAGAAAGTACGAAGATAGAATATCTTCTATCACCTCTAACAAAAGGAGAAACAAAGTAATGAGAGCTGTATCTTCTGAAGTCCAGACTTATACTAACAAGTTGAGAAATTATATGTTCATCCAATCATTAACAGTCATAACGGTCTATATGGTAGGTTTAGTAATAGTTCTAAACTATATATATCCTTCTTATGTTTATTTTCCATACTCTACCATACTCACTCCCCCAATCAGCGGTAAGCCCGAGATAAATAACTTGTTCGTTTATATTCTGTCATTCTTGCTGTTTACGCCCTTGTCGTTAAGGAGACCAAAGCTTTTATAAACTTAGGATAAATTCATTTAAATATGCCTTCTCCTCAGCAAAGGTCAAGATCGTTGAGAAGGGTTCAGGTTAGAACACCTTCAGGAAGAACGGTAACTCATTATGAAGATAAGAAAAATTCACAAGCCTTGTGTGCAATATGTAAAAAGCCTTTAAGAGGTGTAAAAACTAATAAGATTCTTAAGTACAGTAAAACTGAAAAGAGGCCTGAGAGACCTTTTGGAGGCTATTTATGCCATGATTGTTTGGAAAGATTAATAAAATTAGCAGTAAGAGGGTTTTGATGTTAATAATAATAAGTGGCCCTCCAGGTAGTGGTAAGTCATCTGTAGCTAAGATTTTGGCTAGTTCTTTAAAGATAGAATATGTTTCAGCAGGAATGATTTTCAGAAAGATGGCAGAAGAGAAAAAGTTATCACTAATCGAACTGAATAAAATGGCTGAAAAAGATTTTAACATTGATAAAGCTGTAGATATGGAGTTATTTAACATAATAAGAACAAGCAAAAACTTAGTAGTTGAATCCCATATTGCAGGATGGCTATTTCATAACTACTCGGATTTAACCGTGTACTTAACAGCATCCCTACATACTAGGGCTCAGAGAGTAGCCAAAAGAGATAACATGACAGAAGCCGAAGCTCTGGATCAAATAATAAAAAGGGAAGAAAGTCATAGGGACCGTTTCTTACGATATTATGGTATAGACATGTTGGATCTCTCTGTTTTTGATTTAGTAATAAATACTGAAAACATTACACCGCCATCTATAGTTAATGTAATAGTTGAGTATCTAAAAGGAAAACAAATTCAGTTATCTCCCTCACGTTAAAATAAAGTAATATTTTCGACTAAGAAATGACGTTAGAAGCTTTTATAACAAACTTAACTGGAACAGTAACCGAAATAGGCTGGAGTATCTTCATATTAGCGTGGGCTGTTGGGTGGGCCCTCAGGGGTTCGCCAATACCTATATTTAGGATAAAAAGAGGAGGACAAGATATTCTTGAAGATGCTATAATAGCCGCCTTCTTCTTAGCAATAGGGAGTACTGTGTTCTATCTAATATCATATGTGGCCTCGCAGGTGTGAGAAATGTACAATATATTTGACATACTTTATTATGCACAACTTCTTGCTACTTTAACCTATTTTTTAGGTTCCTTAATTTACGGCCTTCCTATTCCTATATATGGAGTGAAAAAATGGGCTCCCAGACTTATAACGGATGCTATCTACGTGATAGTATGGAATAGCATTTACTTAACAGTCCTTTCCTTCTTAACTCAATTACTAGACATGTTAGGGGTTAGTTGGTCTAATTATGAGATATGGTTAAACCAGGTATTGAATTTTGAGGAAGTATTATATGCTGTTTTGAAGGTATTAATATCGACTCTAAATGTTACCGAGGCAGGTATGGTTTTGACAATCCCTTTAGGCCAACTTATGTCTATTCTACTTACAATTATCACTTACACTGAAAGTTTGATTTCAATATCGAATTTGATATATCAGTATGTAGGAGTTCTAATAGCTTTAGGAATACTGTTCTTAGCAATTCCATTCAGGATAGGACGGGGCGCAGGCGGTGCTATGATAGGAACTTCTATAGTATTTTACGTAGGTTTACCTTATTTACCCCAGTTCCTTGATAACTTAGGGCTTGACCCGTTAAACTATTCTGTATCTCCATCGAGCCAAAACGATATGTACTCATACTTTTACCAGCAGGTATTACCTCATTTAATTACTTCGCTGATTCTAGGTCCTTCAATTTATATATTTTTACTGCTGGCTTTTAGTGCGGGTTTATCTAATCTAATATCTGGATATGGTAGTAGATTACCTTTACCTATAGACTTATACTGAGGTGTAAGAAGTGAAATCATATGAGTTAGTTAGTATATTATTAATCATAGATTCTATGATATTTTATATAAACAATCAAAAAAATTTTTGTATAATGTTCTTTGGAATACTGATATCACTTGCTATTTTATTTTCTCTGAGATTTATTTACCGCCGCTTTGTGAAGTAGTAGTTCCCTTTTTACCCTCTTTCTTGACCTCTTTATTCATAAAAATTGTAGTTCTTTGCCTACCTCCCATTTAATATCAGTTAAAGTTAAAGTTTTACTTCCTTTTAATTTCTTGGGTTATGTCAATCGGTAAAAAATACGAATTTTTTGATCACACTGCAGACGTAGGGATTAAGGCTTATGGAAAGGATCTAAATGAGGCCTTTGAAAATGCTGCTCTAGCTGTGTTTGAAGTAATGACAGACACTTCTAAGGTAGAACCTAAGGAAAGTAGAGAAATAGAGATTGACGGAATGGATCTTGAAAATTTACTTTATAGATGGATAGAAAGTTTATTAGTTTATCATGATTCCGAACTACTTCTATTTGGAAAATTTAAAGTAAAAATAGATCTCGAGAATTTAAGACTTAATGCAATAGCGTGGGGGGAGAAGTTTAACCCCGATAAACACGAAAGGAGAACAGTTGTAAAAGCTGTGACCTATCATGAAATGAGCATAGTAAAGACCAATAATGGTTATGAACTAACCTTTGTTGTTGATATTTAATAACAAAGCTGTACATTTAGGACAAAAAACATAACCTTTTTTGTCTATATCCTCAACTGAATTTACCTTATTCATAACACAGCTTGGAGTTGAACAATCATTTAGTCCTAACGTATGTCCTATTTCATGTACAATCTCTTTTTTAACTCTAGATACAAACTTATCTATACTTCCTTTTTCATCCTCGTATTTATAAGAAAAAACAATACCTATCTTTTCTTTGTGCAGTCCTATAACGTATTTCTCGTTATCTATGTATGCATTTAAATGACCAATAGCTATGATTGAGTCATAAGGAAAATTAGAGAATCTTTCGGATAAATAATTTACAATTTTTTCAGCATCATACTGTAGTCTGTCCCAGTTAAACATAAACATGTTAAGGTGCAAGACTTCATTGAGATAATGAACTTCGAAACCTAATTTCCTCAAGTGACATATAACCTCTTTAAGTATTATATGATCAAATGTAGTGAGCTTTACCAGCAATACCCTATACATTATTACCTCTTCCTAAGTGATCTAAATAATAATAAGAAATTAATTAGTGCTAAAATCAAGTTAAGCCCCTAGAGCAAGAGTAGCTACCATTAAATAGTCCCTGAGCTCCCTAGTTATGAGGAAGTTTCTCCTTACATGTTCTCTTCCAGCTCTTCCCAACTTCTCTCTTATATCCTTTTGCCTTATTAGATATAGTGCGTAATGCGCTGCTTCCTCCGGAGTATTTACAAGATATCCGTTCACGCCATGAATTATTTGTAAGGGTATGCCTCCGGTATTACCACCTATTACAGCCTTTTTCTTCCATAGTGCTTCGCTAACAGTCAGACCAAACCCTTCCTTAATGGACTTCTGCATGACTACAGTTGATCCCCTTTGGAATGCATTAATCTCTAGATCGCTATTAGGAGGTAGCATTAGAAGCTTAATGTCTTTATCATCTCCAGCGGCTTGAACAGTCTCTCTATACACGATCTCCCCTTCAGGATCATCCGCTGCTGGACTACCTACATAAGCTAGCTGTACATCTGCATGCTTCTTAACTAATTTATAAGCCCTTATAACACCTGACGGGTCTTTTGCTCTATCAAATCTTAATACTTGAGTTATAATAGGGCGATCTGGATCTAAGTCGAACTTATGCAAGATTCTCTTTACTGTAATCTCTGGAATATCTCTATTCTTTATACTCAAGGGATCTATAGATGGAGGAATTATAAACTGGGGATTCTTTAAGTCGTCCCTCGCAAATACGGCAGAAGATACTATTACTGAATCATATTTCTGTATATACCCACGTAGGAAGTTCCCTACTGGTTGATATGGGTTTGATATATCAACACGGCATTTCCATATCCATTTGCCTTTCTTTCTGAAGGTTATTTGCCCGGCTGGTTGCGGGTCGTGAATAAACACTACATCGTAATCTAAATCAAGTTCGTTACCGTTTATTTCTTGCCATTTTCTATAAATCTCAAATGCACCTTGTGATAGCTCTCCTAATCCGTTTTGTAAGGAGTTATGAAAGGACTTAGTGACTTTAAAAAACTCAGGATCCCCTCTTATAATCTTCCAATCCGTGTTAATTCCTAACTCTTTCATCAAGGGAACTAGCTTACTTAGAATCTCCGCTACTCCTCCTCCAGCTCGGTAGACCCAAAATCATATTAGAAAAAATATTTCTGGTAGGATAATATCTAATCCCTAAAAAATTTATAAGAGTGTAAAGAATTGAAGAAAAGGTTTAAGGTGAGGGAGACAGAGTATTACTACGTGAGATAGGGAGATGGTGATACCCGGTCTCCCTCACCAAAATAACATTCAACAAATAGGATATAAATTACTTTCCATGCTAAACTTTAATGGAAAGAAAGGAGAAGAAGTAGCAAAAACCCTCATCTCCGCGTGTTTATGGAACGATTCAGTAGAGAACAAGTCCAAAGCGTATGACGTATCCCCACAAACCGTGAGGAATTACGTAGAGAAACAAGGGATAGAGGTAATTGAAAAACTATTGGAAAGAGTGAGAAAAATATCCTTAGAAGTACTGAAGGGGGTAAAAGAGATAGATCTCTCAATAGACTGGACAACCAAGACGTGGTACGGGAAACCGGTGAAAGGACTCGGGAGCTCTGAAAAGGGAAGCTCGTGGAACTACGCAACTGCAACAACAAAGTATAAGGGGAAAGTACTATTACTTGCCTTTATTCCGCAAGTGAACGGTATGACTAAGGAAGAGATAGTGAAGGCTCTAGTGGAGCAAGTTGTTGCAATGGGATTCAAGATAAGGTTGATAACACTTGACGCCGGTTTCTACACTGTGGATGTGCTCAATTTCATTTCACAGTTTAATTACATAATTGCTGTCCCAGTTGGTTACGTTAAGGTTTATGAGGAGTTTGATGGTGATTACAAGACTAATAGTAAGAGGCATAGGAAGGATGAGCAAGTCAAGTTCAGACTTCTCGTGTACAGTAGAGAGAAGGTTAGGAGAAAGAAGAAGAGGTTTGTTTATTTTGCTAGGGCTACTAATCTAGACTTGCCCAAGAGGGAAGTGTTGAATTTATACAATAAGGTGAGAGGTCCAATAGAGACGTCATATAGGAACATTAAGGCTTTTCTCCCATTTACTAGTTCTACTAAGTTTGTTTTCCGCACGTTGATCTTCGTACTAGCCCTTGTACTCTACTCTTTATATACCGTAATCAAGGATGAGATGGGGAGAGAGGAGTTTAGATTATTATTAATTCTTTTATTTTTTCCAGATTTATTCAATCCAGAGAATTTTACAATTAATGTAATTGAAACACTTATTTACACTATAGATTTATTATTAAGGAGGTGATTTTGGGTCTACCGAGCTGGAGTAGAATTAACGTGAAGGATTGATAAACCTTTTAGTTTTTCGGCTATTTTAAAAATACTATCCAATTCATTTTCTCCTATAATCTCTGCGTATCTCTCTATCATTTTAACAACATCTCCTGCTCAAATATTTTTAGAAGATCTTCCCTTAACATCTCCTCATCAGTATAGGTCTGTGGGTCGAGTGAACTAAGCTTCTTTGATAGTTCAGTCAATCCATAATTATCTTCTATCCATTTTGAGAAATCATTCTTATCTTCGTACCCAATAATACGCCTAAAGATAAAGTGATAGGCAATAGACCTAATACTTATTGAAGCGATTATGTCAAGAACTCGGCCAAGCTCTTTGCTACTCTCTCTGTATTATACACTACTGGTTTACAAGTTATGAAGTAAAATGGTTTATTAGCTGTTCTCGAGATCCTCGCCTCGGTGCTTTGTTGATCTCTTCAATTTATTTCATAAGCATGATATGATACATTGAGAATTTTTCAGTAATTAATATTTATTTCAACGTTATTCGCAAGCTCACACCCTAATACCCGGAGCTCTACCAACTAAAGAATTAGCCAAGTGGACCATCCACGCATAAGCCCAGAACTTGAGCTTAGCCTCAACCACTTGTCCCAAAAAGCTTGTAGCCCTGACGGATTCCCCAAAAGTGCGCTTCACAGCTGAGAATA
>NZ_JBBHKU010000057.1:0-17009 GCF_037389295.1 Stygiolobus sp. RP850M
GGCGTAATGGCGGGGTACTTAGTCACAGCAATCCTTATGAGTAAACTGAACCCGATACAGTTCAGAGGTGAGGTTTACAACTACAAGGCTGGAAGCGGTATGATAGTGGTTATAATGGTTGATTATATAATTATAGCGCTGACAATTACAGCTGGTCTATTCTTGTTAACCAGCGTCTTGTTCTTGTTAACTTCAGTTTCTGTCCTCATTGTAGCTTTAATAAGAAAAAGTATGTGGGAAAAAATCAGCTTTAACCTTGTTGAGAAAGGTTTTCAGTAGTGATCTCCTCTAGTGGAACAAGATTTGTATCATAGCCTCTGAAAAACCACCATAATGAAGCTACGGCACCCATTCCCCAAAGTGTAAGGTTAAGTAAGACGTAATCAACTAACGGAATACTGCTCGTTAAGTAAACTGATATTGCATAAGAAACTATTGGTATAGTCCTCACAAGACCTATCAGGAAAGCCCTATTTTCCGTAGGGAATAAAAGAGGTTCCAATATTGTCCTTGCTCCCCATGCAAACTCACTGAATAACATGTTTAGTGCTAATAGGATGTAAAACATTACTAGGTAAGCCCCAGTAATATTACTCGCTATCATAACTAGTGCGAGTATCGGTAACATAGTAACAGTACCACCCATATAAGACAACATCACATAAAATCTAGTTCTTATCTTATCGACGATATATGATGCTAAGAAACCAGCTAATACAGTAGCTAGAGAAGCGACAAATATTATCGTGGATAGATAATATTGGTTGTTGGAGAAGTAATAATCTGCGATTGTATATGCCATCAGACCGAAAGTAAGGTACTGGGATACTCCTAAAATAACAAGGAACAAATATCTTGTTCTTAAAGGTATTTTATAGACTCTGTTGTTGGTCATAGGAGTTACTGCGTCCTCTCCTTTGGTCAGTAGCAATTCGGCATTTTTCTCGGCTTCATTCACTTTACCTTTAGTTACGAGCCATCTCACGGACTCCGGTAACGAAAATCTCACGAAAGTCAAGACAACGCTAACCAGTATCGCCGAAAATCCTAATACTTCCATTACAAACGTAGGAGAAGATATCTGTGAGAAGGCTATCAATGATAACGATGCAGCAACAGTTATTCCGATATTATCAAAATTAGGTATTAGAATCAACAGCTTTTCCCTCCACCTTAAGGGAAAGTTCTCAGCTGCGTAAGAAAGTCCAGTAGGTACTTCTCCCTCAACGCCTATATTTGCTAACAGAAGTCCCACAAGCACTAAAGGTAAAAACGCAACACTGGAGGAGGATATATAATAAGCGGCACCAGAGACAATAAGTGCACCAACCAAATAGAGTATTAAAGTAATGTAAAACGTCTTCTTTCTCCCAAGTACTTTGTCTGAGAGATAAGGTAGCAATAACGTTCCTATTAACGGATATAGAGCTGGTAATGCTATGTATATCGGGTTTCCCTTAGCTAGGCTATATGTTAAAGGTGCGATTGAAGTAATAAGTCCCCACATTAAATAGCCTAAGCTGAGGGAGATGAACAGCTTCCAATGATTAATACCCCACTTTGCTTCGTCCACTTTTTCTGTTACTGTTGTCATTATGTAAAAATTTGAATTAAGTAAGTTATAAACTTACTTATAATATGATTATAAAAGGCTGATTAAATACCTCAAAACTTTACGTATCACGAAATAGGGAAACATTCCTTAACTTTCTGTATTAAATATTCTATTTCTTCTTTTTGTGGTTTGGGTACAAAATACCTCCAGCTCTCGTCATTAAGCGAGGGAAAAGCCATCACAATTTTTTTGACATTCTCGCACTCTTCATTATTTCTCATGAGTTTCGAGTTGTCTTTCACGAACTGTTTAAGAAAACGTAATGCAGTTAGAGGTTTACCCATTCTAAGTAAGTTTTCAATTATGTCGATCGTTTGAACCACCAGTGTATAGATCCAATTACAACACCTAAAGACCTTTCTGATTACTTCTCATGAGCTTGAAACTTTAAGGTATGCTGATAAAACTACGTGATCAATAAAGGAAAATTGGAATATGATGGAGGAGTTAGCGATCTTTCTGACGATCTACTTTCCAACGTATATGGTATAAAGTTCAAAAAATACAAGTTGACGGTAAAACATTCTTTAGTGTTACGGGATATTAAGCGTTTAAAGGGAGGCAGAGTAATTTGTATTTGTAGTTAAAGCTTATGTTTCGATTAGATCACGATGTAGTTAAGTTTTCATTAGGTTGCAAATTTTTATAACTTAACTATGTTTTCATCAAAGAAATTAATTAAATCTAACCTATCCTACCTATAACGTATTTTTTAGTTAACTCGTTTTTTGGCGAGGTAAATATTTCATCAGAAGATCCACATTCTACTAATTCTCCATTGTATAAGAAGGCTACATAATCAGTAACTCTTGCGGCTTGCTGAGGATTATGTGACACAAGAACTATAGTCATTTCTTTTTTTAGCTCCTTTATTAAATTCTCGATATCTTGAGAACTAACTACATCAATCATAGATGTAGGCTCGTCCATTAAAAGTACTTTTGGCTTAAGCGCAAGTGCTCTGGCTATTGTTAATCTTTGTTGTTGTCCACCTGAGAGTTGAGAAGCTGGACTATTTAGCCTATCATGTACTTCTTTCCATAGCCCTACCTTTCTTAAGCTCTCCTCCACTATTTTCTTTATTTCCCTTTTATCTTTGATCCCGTGTGACTTTAGCGGATATGCTATGTTATCATAAATGCTAAGATGTGGAAATGGATTAGGCTGTTGAAATACCATTCCTACTTCTTTTCTAAGTTTTATAGCATCTATTTGAAAGATATCTTTGCCAAAATATAGAACCTTTCCATCAACCTTTATTTTACTATCATAGATCTCTATTAATCTATTCAAAACTTTTAATAATGTTGACTTTCCAGAACCTGAAGGCCCCATTATACCAAATACTGAATTATTAGGTATTTTAACAGAGATATTTTTCAGTATAGCTTTATCGTCTATATATAAATATAGTCTAGATATGTTAAATACGTCCTCTGTCCTTTCTCCAGCTTCCATTGCGGTCTACTCATACTTCTATTTTTGATATATAAAAAGATAATCTATATAATCTATATATACTACTATATCCTATTGAGAATACTATATATTATATACAATATGTTTATAATCCTGCTCTAATAGTTAATCTTGAGATAGGTCATGAAAGGGCTTTCAACTTTGGCAGCTGTGGTAATATTAATAATAGTTGTTATTGCAGTGGCAGGCTTTTTTTTCGTGATAAATTCCCAAGGTGGTCATAGCACTACAACTACTTCAACAAGTTCATCTTTTTCTACTTCGTCACAAGCTTCATCATCTCAAACTACAGCCTCATCACAAATTTCGGCAAGTATTGTAGCTGGTGGTTCTACTTTTGTTAATCCAGCAATGCAAGTGTGGGTTAAAGATTTCCAGTCAAATTCTAGTGGAATCCAAGTAACTTATAGTTCAGTGGGTAGTGGAGCAGGAGTGAATAATTTCTTACTAGGTACCTATGACATAGGAGCTACAGATGCTCCTCCGCCCAGTAATTTGTATCAGCAATTAACTCAAAAATATCATGAAGTTCTCACAATCCCTGATGTCGTAGGTGCAGAGGATATAATATACAATATTCCAGGCTTTCATGGTACCTTGAACTTAACAGCTGATATTATAGCAAAGATATACTTAGGGCAAATTCAATATTGGGATGATCCAGCAATAAAAGCATTAAATCCCTACTTTAATTTCCCTCATCAAAAAATAATAGCAGTTCATAGAAGTGATGGAAGCGGCACTACCTTTGTCTTTACATATTGGCTTTACATCTCATCTCAATCTTGGAGGAGTTCAAATGTTAGTTATGGTTATACCGTTAACTGGCCGGTAGATGAACTTGGAAACGGATTAGGAGGTAAGGGAAATGATGGAGTTTCAGCATATGTTTCTCAAAATCCTTATTCAATAGGCTATGTTGAGGCACAGTACGCAATAGCGAATAATTTAACTCCAGCGGCAGTATTAAATCCATCCACAGGCGAGTATGTTTTACCAACTCAAGCTTCAATTGAGACCGCAATTCAAAACGCTAATTTATCTTCGCTTCCTTCTTCATTGACAGTAGATATGACTCCATATCTTTCAGTCTTCTTAAACGTTAAAGCACACAACGCTTATCCTATAGTGTCGTTTTCATGGCTACTTGTTAAGGTAAATTATACCGATAAGTCTAAGGCAGAAGCGATTTACTTATTTTTGAAGTATATTGTAACTACTGGGCAGACTGAATTACCAACGGGGTATCTTCCACTACCATCAAATATTCAACAATTAATTCTACAAAATCTTAAGCTAATATCATATAATAATATGCCTGTTTATACCTTGGTGAGCTAAAAATGATAACAATTAAAAGAAAAAGAGAAAAAATTTTTTATTTTCTACTTATACCTTCATCTGTAGTAGTCTTTACTTTTATATTGATACTGAGTGTATTAGTGTATAATTCTATTCCTGCTTATGAGAAAGAAGGTCTTTCGATCTATACTAAAAATATATGGAATCCTGTTAGCGATCTGTATGGTGGTTTAGCAGCGATTTACGGTACGATAGTAACAGGTGTGTTAAGCGTAATGATATCTATCCCATTTGCTACTGCTTTGGCCATTTTTGTTAATGACATTTCTCCAAAAAAAGTTAAAAGTTTTCTAGTTAACCTTTCAGATCTTCTGGCGGCTTTTCCTACAGTGCTATACGGATTCTGGGGTCTCCTATCACTTGGCCCATTTTTATCTCGCACATTATTTACGTTTCTAAGCTCTAACCATGGGCTTCACCAAACTACTAATGGACCTAGTATATTACTGGCCTCAATAATATTGGCAATTATGATAACACCTTTTGCATCTTCTCTCATAAGGGAAGTTTACTCTCAAGTTCCTAGGTCCTTTGAGGAAGCTGTGTATTCTCTAGGGCTAGGTAAGTGGGAGTTAATTATGCTGAAGCTTTCCTACATTAAAAAGGCTTTCTTGGGCGCATATGCATTAGCATTTGGAAAAGCAGTTGGAGAAACTGTGGCAGTAAGCCTTACAATAGGCAATGTATTAAACATTTCACCGAACTTACTTGAACCGGGTTATACGATACCATCTTTAATTATTAGTCAGTTTGGAACTGCGTATGGAATCCAGTATAATGTAATGTTTGCACTTGCGTTATTTCTTGTTGTAATAGGGTTCATATTTATAATGATCTCTAAATTAATCTTGAGGGTGAGATCTTGAGAAGAAAAGATATTGTAATTGTCTCCCTTATAATATTATTAGTTATATTATTTTTACTTCCTATAACATTTCTTTTTTACACTGTAGTTGTAAATGGATCAAAGGTTATAATTAGTTATGGACCTAGATTTTTTATAGATTTGCCTCCAAATCCCGGCGAGGGATTAGGCGGTATAGGTCCAGCTCTAGAAGGCTCTTTATACATGGTCTCATTAGCAGTGCTAATCTCAGCTCCTATCTCCATATTTACTGGAGTTTTCTTATCGTTCTTCGAAAGGTCAAAAATAGCTAGTTTAATTAGAGCAAGTTTAGAGCTAATTGTGGAATTGCCAACTATTATCATAGGTATAGTCGTATTCGCAATTCTAGTTTTAGAAATTGGTTTAGGATTAAATGGGATTACGGCCGCTATGGCATTAGCAATTGTCATGTTGCCCTATTCAACTATACAAATTAGCGAAGCCCTAAGAATCCCAAAGAAGCTTTACGAAGAGGTCGCCTACTCCCTCGGTTTAACCACCTGGCAAGTAATAAAATTAGTCATGTATATAGAAAGAAGAGGAATAATAAATGGTCTATTAATAGGCTTCGCAAAAATAATAGGCGAGACTGCTCCCATAATTTTCCTCACTTCTTCCACTGCTAACCTTTATATAACGTCTTTTAATACACCTGTTACTGGAATTCCAGTATTGATATATAATTATGCGTTTAGCGGCTACTCAAACTTAAACGATGTAGCTTGGGGAGCATCTTTTGTATTAATAATTCTTGTTACAATAATATTTGTCATAGTTAGAAAAATGGCAAAATAAGTTCACATTGTCATCATTGACCTACAAATCAATTAATTTAATTAACCTTCGAGAAGAGAAGGCATTAAACTGATTTACTTAATGTACGTTTAGTATACTAAGCAGAGAATTTATAGCTTAATAATAATAATATGAATAAGTTTTATCATTTAACCCGTTCTTAGGTTCCTATATAATCAAAGCCAACAAACTTGTTATATACTTTAGATTCGTGATTAGTAGTATGGTAAAAGAGGTTTGTATGAAATGCAGAAAGTAAAGGGAAAGTATATACGAGATTAAGTGTAACAAATGCGGAGGACCATTCGAGATCCAGATAGATTTTGAATTTGATAAGAATTCTGAGAGAGGTTTTCCCTATAGCGAAAAGATTTTCCCTTACATCAAACATTTCATATCCCTAGGCACCAACTTCTTGGATAGATTAATCATACGTTTGCTTTAAATAAGGGACGTATTAATTTTTAATTATGGTTAATAAAGAAGAGGTCGAGACTCTAGAGAAAGCTAAAGAAGAACTTCAGGATATACTTTCTGATATAGATGACTTATTAGAGAGAGCTTATAACGGAGAGGATCTGGACAAACGTGACCTAGACAATATATTGAAGAGACTGGAAGATGTAAGAGATGATTTAAGAGAATTAAGTTGAAAATTCCAATTAAGCTTTAAAGCATAAAATATAAAACTAAATATATGATAATCGACCCAATATTCCTCTTAAGAATAGTGTTTACAGTGATTGGTACAATGTTAATCGTGTTTGGGGGTATTCACTTGGTTTTCCACAAATTTAATTTACCGGGATTTGAAGGAGGATAGGCTATAAACTTATCCATGACCTTGATATCCTTAAGTATAGCATTATATCTTCTGTCCTTTCTTATTCTATAACTCTCTTATTTTTACTACAGTTCAAATACCAATCTGGCGATTTTTTCCTCATACTTTCTAACCTCGTTATCAATCCTTTCTTCATAATCTTTAACATCAGCAAGGTTATTGTTTTTCACAAACCAGACGGGCAAAGTTACTTTACCGTCTAGATATTTACCAACGCTCTTGGGAACCCACACTTCCTTCCCTTTAATTACGAGAAGGTAAGCTTTATCGGTCTCCCCTTTGAGCTTTGTATCTAGTGAGATTACCTCGCCTCCTAATCTCTCTTCTACCCTCCTTCTGATTTGTAGGGTCAAGAACTTCACAAGAGAGGTCTTATCTTCAAAATAATTCCCTGCGTATCTGTAAATTGTCATGTCATTAGTTTTGCAGATTTCGATCGTTTCTCCCTCGAATTCAGCACCCTTTATGCAATTAAGGTCTTCTAACGAATCTCCTTTCTTGACGAAATAATCTATAGATATGACTTTCCCGCTTCTCTTGTAAACTCTTTTTATTACCGCGTCATCTTTCTCGTCTAAAATACCCTCAACGTACTTCAGTGATTTCAGCGAGTGCCATGCTTTTTCCTTGAGCTTAACTTGCCTCCATTTTCCACCGTCATAAGTGAAATAATACTCTTCCTCGTTTTTAGATATCTTTCCTATTCTTACGTTTATCGGCATAATTGCGATATACATCTTGGTTAGGAAGACTTAAATCTGTAGATGCTCGCTTAAAAATTTGAATTCTCTTTTTTCTCACAGTAATTTTAAAATTCCCAGTAGATCTCACTATCGTGGACAAATACTTACTTGCACTCCTCGGAGAAGCGGGTGCTACGGGACTCGCGAAAGGCATATATAATGTCAGGAAGGAGGAGAGATTTAAACGTGCTTATGAGAATGAGATGTACCACTGGGAGTATTTCAAGAAGTATAGAAGAAGTATGTTGGAAAAGCCGGTTTTCTACCTCTTATACGTGGTAGGGGTCATTGTTGCTTTGCTTGGCTACAAGGCGATCCGTTACGTTGTGAATAAGGCAGAATCAGGTGCACTAGATTTTTATCTAAAGAACTTTGAACCCACGGGTGAGATAGGAAAGATAATTGAGGACGAGAAACACCATTTCTTACCCTAACCCTCTTTCTACAACTGCTGACATGCAATGTATCCCACCGAACCCTCCAGTTAGGTTTTCAACGTTAATTACAACGGAGTCGACACCCGAAATTTTCAAGTCATAAGGAGTAAGTATTTTCCCAGCATTCAGGGTCAGGAAATTAGTAGCGAACTTTTTAGCCTCATCCAAAGTTACGTAGTGTATATTAAACTCCTTCTCCTTGAGGTATGTTAGCATATCTAATCCCTTCCTCACTAATTTCCCTTCAGAATAAACTTCAACAGTACTATGTTGCATTAGTTCTTTTACACCGACCACCAACTCACGCGATATTACGTTGAAATATGTGTCTAAATGGAAGAACTCTGTTGATATAGGTTCTTTCACTATTACCACTTCTTCACCGCTATTTATTAGTTCTTTAACCCCGTTCATATCGCTTCTGTTCCCCACTCCCACTAAATAAAAGTCCCCCATGGGGTAGAAGTCTCCTCCCTCTAAATATCCCTCCTTTACTTCGCCGTATTTAACAGAGATCGACTCCCAGAAAAGTTTCACCAGTTCCGTCTCAGCACTCCTCTGAGGTTTAGCCATCCTACCTATGACAACCCCGTTCTTTGTTGTTATTTGTTGATCCCTCATAAAGTATAGATTAGATAAGGGGTTTACCAACTCTACTCTTACCTCACCATTAGTCGAAATGAACTTAGGTCTAAGCACCAACAATTTCGCTAAAAACCAAGGATCTGCGTTGACCCCTACTACTCTCTTCAACTTTTCATAAAATTTCTCGTCTTTTAACGCTCTCCTAATAATGCTTCTCAATACTCTGAAAGTAACCACACCCTCAGATTTCAACGCGTCTATTAACTCTTCGTACTCTTTTCTAGCTTTAACGAAGTCGAATCTCCTCTTGAAGAGTGACTTTTCAGGCTCTAAAAGCCCAAAAAAGACTTCTAGCCCCGGCTTATGTAATGCCACTTTTTTTAAAGGATCCCATTCGGCTCTCGCGTAAGCTCTCATACTATTTATTTTGCGTAAATAGGTTAATTACTTTGTACTGTGTGAAAAATTTTAGAGAAGTAACGTTACTACGCTTACTACAATCGCAATAACTCCTAGCATGAAGTTGATCAGATATACTTTCCTAGTCTTGGCTACTTTCATTAATATCCCTATCACCAATATACCCGTTATTAGAGCCGTCACAACTGCTAATATCAGACCCTCTATACCGATATAATGAATTGCGTAACTGACGTTATGCCTCGTGAATACGAGTGTAGTGAGGACTGCACCTAAAGCCGCTGGTATATACGCTAAATACGAGTACTTGAACGCTTCCTCAGGTTTTATCCCTAATAAAAGCATTGTCGATACCGTCATTCCTGATCGGCTTACCCCCGGTAAGGCGGCTAACCCTTGAGCAAAGCCTATAATGACCATGTGTTTTAGAGACATCTCTCTGAGCTCTCTGGGCTTTATATTCTCTCTCGTAAACTTGATGTAGACGCCATCCAGTATTAGTATAACCCCTAGTACAAGCATCGGTATAGACGGGTTGTAAGCGTTCTGTAATAACTTATCGGAGATGACATAAAGCGGTACGCCTACAATACCCGTTACTAGGGTTACTATTACGAGGAATTTAAGTAAGAACTTGTCCCTAAAAACAGCCATGACGTCTTTTCTGAAGTAGATCGATACAGAGCCTATAGATCCCATTTCCATGAAGAGACCGAAGGTGTAAGCTACGGTTATTGCAAGTCCAATGAGGAAGTGAGAAGCTAGGAGTTCTTGCGTTTTACTACTTATGGGTAACCATTCGGAAATGCCTTGAACTATACCTAAAATTACGGATTTGATCGCGTCGATCATTTTAATCACCAGTTAGAACAACGAGTTCTAACGATAGTGTCGTTATGTTGATATCGTAAAAAAGGTAAAGATAATAATAGTAATAGGGGTCCTATTACCTTAGGTAACCTTAGGTTAGTCTCAGAGATCAATAGTGGTATTAAAAATAACACAAAGGTTACTATAATGTAACAATTTCTCATACGTTGTAGAGATCTCACTTAACTAATAAAGTTTATGAAAAAATATTGGGCTCTATTTATTTTATTTATAGCCCTTACATTGTACGTAAAAGTAGTCGGGGAACAAAATATCCCCCTAAACGTCGAGGTATTTAAACTGATAAATTATCACCAAATTTCATTTCTTAACCCTATAATGGTCTTATTATCTAAATACGGAAGGGAATACGTTTGGATCCCTGTAACAGCAATACTATTCGTTATTCAAGAAGACTAGAAAAATAGCAATAACTTTAGCTGGAACCTTTATACTCGCCATAATTCTCGGTGAGGCGAGCAAATATTTAGTATCACAACTGAGGCCATTTTACTACGTTTCCCCCGATTATCTATTAGTCAGTAAGCCTCACGATTTCAGCTACCCCTCAGGCCATGCGTTAATTGTAGGAGATGGGGCGATAGTCTTAGCTTTTACAGCTCCTAAATGGGTATGGGTTCCTCTATTAATTGAAGCTTTACTCGTATCCTATTCGAGGGTTTACGTAGGTGTCCATTGGCCCTTGGATGTGTTAGGAGGATGGTTATTAGGAGGATGGATAGCCCTATTCACGATTGATATGGAGAAGAGAGGAGTGTTAAGGCCCTTTGAAAGGGCGCTAAAGGCTGAATGATAAGGGGGTTTGAGCTTCATTGAATTTTCATAAATTTGTATCCAATTCTCAGCTTGACAACGTGACGAGTACTCTGAATAAAATGGATAAAATAATTCTATTAGGAACTATTTCAATAATCCTACCTTAAGTGATATAGGTTTCTTCAACAATATTATTTGCTAATTCTTCAAATAAGCGACTCTACTTTATATTAATATTCTCGAAATTAACGTGATAAATCTATCAGTCTTTATACAACACAGTCGTTCTTTAACTCTTCCATTCACCTCTCTAAATATTAACCTTAAAGCATTGTCTCTCATTATTTTTTCGCTTTTCATCACTCTATAAGCTTCTTCAGCATATTCCGCCAGGTCTTGTTCCGCATAAGATGGGAAATCGCTACCGTAGATTACCTTATCTTCTATCTCCATTAACCTAGGCAACACGTTCAAAAGGTTTTTAGGTGGTATTGAAGATATCTCTAGATAAGCATCGCTAAACATTCTAGCTAGGTAAAAAGCCGTTTGATACCATATAGGTCTACCCGCGTGTGCTATTATAAAGGTAATTCTAGAATACCATGGGAAGATTCTAATAGTACTGGCGGAAATCCAACAGTTGCAGATGCTGTTGTATTATCATATGTTAGTAATAATAGTCAATTCTCTGCTAATACAGTAAGCAATTATAATAATTATGATTCTCTAATGGGTTGTACTAGTGCTAATATGTGTGGAAATTCGGATATAGGAATATCTGTTGGGGGTGATACATATTTACCTTCTGGTTTTCCAATATTTATGTATGAATATGGATGGACATCTGGTAGTTCAATTCCACCAAAGTCAGGTCCAGGTTATTCTTCAGGTTATTATGTTGGAATATTGCAATATAATGATACTATAGGATATTTCTTAACTACTGAATATACAAATAATCCAAATCCAAGTGGATATTATGATTATTATTATTCAGGATCGGCGTGGGTTGAAACTTGTTGGTCGATATTTTGTATACCTAATAGTTGGCATCTCAAGTATTATTTCGTAGAAGATAATAATAGTAATATAGAAGGATATAGTGGAAAATATTGTAGCAGTAATAATCAATTTTGTGATATTTTTGCTCCAGCAGATCAACAAGGTAATTCATATTATTCTCAATATGGAGTATTTTGGTTATATAATTGGTTCCAGGAAGAAAATAATAATATGAATACAATGAATATATTCTTTTTAATGAATGGAAACATATTTAATTACTCTCTTGCTTTAGAACAATATAAATGGAATGGAGGAAGTGCATATGCAATACCACCAGCACCACCTGGAAATATAAGTACAATAACAGGAGAACCAGTATTTGTACAATCATACATAAATGCATATAATACGGCGTTTAATCAACCTGCAAATCCTCAAGAGGCTTTAAATAATTATAATGGTTTTACTTATAATGAGGTAAATAGTAATTTTGTATCTGGAACTTTTGGTTATTATGAATATTATGCAAGTCTTTCACAATCTCTTACTATAAGCTACTTACAAGATGAGGCAAGTGCGTATAATGGGAACCCCTATTTGTTCGTTTCGGCAGGTTCTGGAGGTGGATCTGGTTATATGTATTTAGATTGGGTTATAGTAACTTACGGAGTTCCTTATGTTGCGAGTGTATCATAAAAATTGTTAAAAAATTAGCTGGAAGGATTATATGTTTGTTGTGGGGCAACAAAGTTCGATAAGTATATACCTGCAGGAATATTGATATTTTCTCCATAGGGGATTACAGTTCCGCTTGATTGTACTAGCAATAATCCTCCACCACCTAATCCATAATGTCCATATAGCTTTGTTTGGTATGCTGCTGTTCTGTTATATTTGCCCAATCATATACTGGAGAGTTTCCAGGTAATCTTTCTGGTATTGTTCCTGGTGTATTCATTGCTGCTACAAAGTTGTTTACCCATCCTTGATATGTATAAAATCCTGCAATGTCTGCTGGATTTATATTATTTGCTTCTATTACATAATATGTTTGTCCATTTATTGTTACCTGTTCAACAGGTACTTGACCTTTAATTATATAGAAATCTTGTAAAGGTACATATGGTTGATTATTTATTGGATCAGTTTGTCCAACAAATTGATTATTCAATTGAACTATTTGGTTATGATTTTGTATTATTGTACCTGCATATTGGCCATCCCATATTACATTAGGTATTGTAGTTCCATTAAGTGATATTAATTCACCTACAGGATCCGTATGTCCATCATAACTTATTGTTTGACCATCTGGTACAAATCCTATATATCCAGATCCTAAATATTGTACATGTTCATTATTTGAAGGTAAAGAATGTATAGCATTTAATCCTAATATTACACCTGCTGCGATAATAGCAATACCAAGTCCTATTAATCCAAATATTACAACTTTACTCATACCCTTTTTAATTCTATCTACATAACTTTTATTTGAGTTACTAGAATGTTCTTTTAATATTTCTAAATTTTTTCGTGCTTCTAATATTCTTTGTGAATAATATCTAATAGGAGATGGTACAAATATCCATGCGTCAAGAGAAAAACCGGGTATAAAATATAAAGTAAAGGAAATTATAGAAGCTAAAATTAAGTAAAATATTTCCTTTATATTGCTGGAAATTCCGCTTATGTACGCATCAATCTTTTCCATAGACGAAATATAAGTATTGATTAATTTTATTTTGGATCCTACACCTTTAACTTCCTTCTCTAGAAATTTCTGTAAGGCTTCCGATTTTATATTAAAATTAGCTCCAATCATTCCATTATCTAACAAACCCGTAGAAGAGAATAAATCTAATGCCTCACTAAAAATTCTTAATAAATATAACGGTCTAGCATCCTTCCGTAAATAAGGAAGATTTTTCAACTTTCTTGATACAAAATAGAAAAGCAATGAAGTCTCTAAGAGTAAACTAACATATAGCAAATTTACTATTGATGTATAAGATTCTAACATCAATATAATTCTTCTGAAATAGAGTTAATAAGCTTAGACAGGTCTAAATCTAGCTTTCTAATTTTCCTTAATTTCTCTGATAATTCTACACCTTTTTCAGTCATCTTCTAAGGGTTATCCTCGCATTTTATAATACCTTTACTTGTTAATATGCTAATGTAATTCTCTAGGAGTGTATTACTCAAATCAGCGTACTTCATTATAGACGACTTACTACCATAGCTATCATTAATTGCTTCCACAACACCATTACAATTTCAAGTTGGTCTCTCTTACTCTTCCTATATCACAAGGTAACATTTATTCTTTATACACGTTTCTTTTAAATTCTCTTTAGAGCTTTACTTAGAACCTCAGCTTCCTTTTCTCCTAAATACTTTGATGTTAAATTCCCTAATTGTTTTAAATCTTCTTCTGTCATCTGTCGGGTTATCAAAGGAGAAAATTTAGCTAAGACCTCCTTATTAATTACTTCTACTATTTCAACATATTCTGGAATTATAAACTCTGGAAACTCTTTATACAATGTTAAAAAGCCCTGAGGAGATTAGCTCTAATCGCTCCTTACCTTTTTTTAATTTCTTCGAGCTGAGAATTCTTGCACTGTAGTTTTGAAATTTCCTCTGATTTTTTCTTAACTTCCTCAAGAAATTTCAATAATTTGTATCTCTGGAAAAGTCTTTCAGCATGTTTACGTAACTATTCGTTATTTTTAATTACTTCTACCCCCCAATGCTATTTAGTTACGGAAAGATTTGTAAATATTATTTCCGTTAACATTGAATCAGAGGGTGCCACCATGAAGTCTATGAGCAGTTGTGAGGTGGAGGAAGGCACCCAATGAAACTCCCCATGTCCTCGAAGGGAGTGGTTTAACTACCGCTCCCGTAGACGGCATGGAGAGGGAGAAGGAGTGATGAGGCTAAGTGATCAATAGTCACGAAAAGTGACTATTAGTCACGATGAAGGCTTAACTCTTTCAGCACGTGATCCATTAGTATCGGGTCGCCATATTGGTTCCTCGCCCCTTCTCCTACACTAGTCCCAGTGTGGACGAGTATCGGTAAATCATGATCCTCAGCAAATTCGTAGATCCTTAATAACTTTATATTGCCTCTCTCTTCTTCTCTATAAGCATTAAGCTTAAACTATTTATGCACAGGGTGAAGTTTTATCCCTACTATACCTAAATCATACTGTCTCCCTAACTCCTTTATGGGGTCTTCGCAGTAGTTAGGGTCTACTTCTCCGTTTGTCTCTACACTTTCATTTCAATCATTTTATGTTCATTCATGATCGAGTGTAGGGACTTAGCCCTCAACCACTGGTGGGTCATGGGACTCCTTCGAGCCAAACGGCACGGGGCTCACATCTCTGCAATCACTCCCACCCTTTTGCCCACATCGGTGTGAGAGATCATTATGTAGCAACGAAAATTCGTTATAAACAGACAAAAAGATTTCTACAAAGTGAAAAAGGATTCAGCCCACGTTGCGAAAAGGTCTGGGTTTTCCTTAATAATCCTAATATCGTCGTAGAAAGCGTCCCCGCATATTTCCGTGTGGCAAGGATAAGAAGGAACTAGTATTATTTTCTCTATCTCTACACGCTCATTTCTTATATTAAACCTCGCACCTTTTGCCATTTCCGTCAGTCTTCTACAGTAATGTGGTGTCCCGAACTTCAACATCGCATAGTGAACGTGGACGTCAATGACTTTGATCAATACACATCTCCCTTATCCTCTTGATTACAGCATCTTTTTGAACCTCATTTGTGTTTTTGGCTACTATGAACTCCGAAGTCTCGTCAACAAGTCTCTTTAAGTCTTCTTCAGATATGGAACAAAGATTTTCTATCATTTCAGTACTTATCTCAATTCGTTCTGGGTTTTCTTCAATTAAATATCTGATGAAGTTCCTCACTAGGGCGTCTCTATAAAAAGGTTGATCAACCAACCTTTACACCCTTAAATCTGTAAAACAATTGCCTAGCAGCACTAATTCTTTGTATATCGTTAGTCCCTTCATACGTTTTCAGAATTTGTAAATCACGAAGGAGTCTTTCGAGACCCGTAGATACCGTTACGCCGTAACCTCCAAAAGCGGTCATTGCCCTTAAAACTACCCTCTCTGCAGCTTCTGTAGAGTGGAACTTAGCTAAAGACGCAGCAACTATGTATTCATCCATCATCTCCTTTTGGTATAAGGTACCAGCCCAATATGTTAGAAGTCTTGAAGTCATTAGGTCTGAAAGCGATTCACTAACCTTTTGCTGAACCATCTGAAAATCTGCTATAGGTCTTTCAAAGGCTTTTCTTTGTAAGGAATACTCGACGAGTTTTTCAAACGCTGACTGGGCTATCCCTACAGCCTGAGCTGAGACTATAGTCCTAGCGTAATCAAAGGACTCTACTGCATATTTAAACCCCATTCCTTCTTCTCCTAACAAGTTCTCCGAAGGTACACTGACGTCCTCAAGAACGATTTCGGCGGTATGGGATGCTCTAAGACCCGTTGTTTCGATTCTACTCATAGTTTTTATTCCCCAATCTCTTTCCACTAGGAACATGCTAATCCCCTTCCACCTAGCTTTAGGATCTGGTGGTGACGTCCTTGCAGTGATAATTAGATAATCTGCTATATCTCCGTTAGTTATGAAGATTTTCCTACCGTTTAAGACGTAATGGTCGTTCACTTTTTTTGCTACCGATTTTATACCGGCTACGTCAGAACCGGCCTCAGGCTCAGTGTTAGCGAAGCCTCCAAGTTTCTTCCCGCTAGCTATCTCAGGCAGATACTTCCTTTTGACTTCCTCACTACCGTATTTTAGTACTGCTCTACCGAGCATCCAGTGGACTAGTAATAACGTGCTGAAAGAAGTCCAAATCCTTGAAATCTCCTCAGATGTGACAAGTAATGAGAGATAATCAGCTCCTTGTCCGCCATATTCTGATGGTATGTCAAGTCCGAAAAGTCCCATATCAGCCGCTTGTTTTTTAGCTTCTTCTGGGAAATCCTTCTCTTTTTCTCCTTTATCTACGTTAGCAGCAGTTATGGGAATCTTAGGGAGGTAATACCTAGAAGTCGGTATTAGCGAGAAGTTTTTAATTTTAGACGTCTTCATACTGAAAAGATGTCAAACGGAAAAGGACAAATCGAGTTAGCC
>NZ_JBBHKU010000058.1:0-65653 GCF_037389295.1 Stygiolobus sp. RP850M
TCATTATAACGTTCTCGTCGTACTTGTGCCAATCCCTCTTGTACTTACTCTTTCCCATGAGTAATACTCGTAATTATTTTTTATAAATTTTTGTATAATTCTGAAGTAGCCCACAAAGCATATTCATAAGGTCTAAGGTAATGATTGCATACTGAGATGGTAATTTTCAGGCAAAAGGATTTTGATAGCTAGTTTAATTCGTGGAGGTCAAGGGACCTACGGAGTGGACCGGCCGGGATTTGAACCCGGGACCTCTCGGTTGCAAGCCGAGCACTCTTCCAGGCTGAGCTACCGGCCCACTTTAACTTGTAACATTTAGTTAGCGGATTTAAGTTTTTCCTCAGGAAATTGTGATAAAGGTAAACGTAAAGGTGCCTGGCATACCATGTTTATTTAACATATACTTATTTTACCATAATTTGTTCACAGTAATTGTGAAATGGGTTCCTTGAGATATCAGTATGATGTGGACCGGCCGGGATTTGAACCCGGGACCTCTCGGTTGCGAGCCGAGCACTCTTCCAGGCTGAGCTACCGGCCCACTTCTACTTTAAAATTACGCTTTAAGTAATTAAAAAGTCAGCACTCCTAAAATCACAATATATAAGGTTCTGGGCCCGCCGGGACTTGAACCCGGGACCACGGCGACCCGAACGCCGCATCCTAGTCCAAGCTAGACCACGGGCCCAATAAGAATATTTCCTCTTCACTTATAGCTTTTACTATGGATTATCTAATTGAAACACTTGCAAAAAGAATCGCCGGGGATATAAGCTGGAGTGAATCCCCTGGAACGTCCATGAGAAAGTGGAGGGAGGCTTTTAACATCTCTCAAGGGGAACTAGCCAGGTATATGGGGATATCCCAATCAGTTATAGCCGATTATGAAAGAGGAAGAAGGAAGCCAGGTATAGACTTTTTAAGGAAATTTGTTAAGGGACTCATAGATATAGATGCCGAAAGGGGGTACAGAGTAATTAACGAATTGATCAAAGGTTACGCACTTATGTTACCCTTTATAGACGACACGGGCGATTTCCAATCCCCGGTTGGTGTAGATGATATAGCCACAGCCTTAGATGGTATAATACCAAATTCATTTATTCCGGAAACAAAGGTTTACGGCTGGGTTATCACGGACAGTATAAGGGCTATAATGAGCCTTAAAGGTCTCGAGTTTTATCAACTCCTTAATTTCATGCTGGGTAGAGTGGTAGTGTTCACTAACGTGAGTTCAGGGAGGTCCCCCCTTATAGCCTTAAAGATCGCCCCTATAAAACCCTCAATTATTGTATTACATAGACCGGTGAAATTAGATCCCTTAGCTCTTCTCTTAGCTGAGAAAGACGGTATAACTCTAATAATATCTATATTAAAAGATCCTAAAGAAATAAGAGAGAGGTTAAGAAGTATATAACTACTACATATACTAAACTAAAATAGTAATTTTTTGTTGTTGTTATTGTCTTTAATTAAAACGAATAAAAGAAAAAGAAAGAAGGAAGAAAAATAGTTATATAATAATAGTTTTATAATATTTAATTTAAGGAAAAAATCTTTTTATTTTCTTAGAATTACTATTGCAACTACTGCTGCTATCACTATTATTACTACGATTATCAAGATAGGTATAAAGTTGGACGAGGGCGACGTAGTTGAAGGAGATGGGACTGTAACAGATGGACTCGTTGATGTCTTAGTCGAGGTGGTATTAGATTGTGTAGTAGTGCTAGTAGTCGAGGTGGTTGTTGTAGTAGAATGTGAGGTGGTTGTTGTAGTTGAAGACGTAGCAGTCGTTGTAGTTGAAGACGTAGAAGTCGATGGAGTAGGTGAAGACGTAACAATAGGTATAACCTTAATCTCTATTTCCGTAGTGTTTGATGCTCCGTTACTGCTAGCCTCTAACTTTAAGGTATAGGTATTAGTACTTGTGAAGTTGTAAGTTATTGTATACAAACCGTTTTTCATAATAACCGGGATCGTAACATTGTTTAGGGTCGCATTTACAGAAACGTTATACGGACTGTTGGTCGTAATTTTAAAACTTAAGTTTAAAGTAGCCCCCTCGTAGATACTTAGTATAGATGAAGGAGTTATAGGTACGGTAGTTCCGTTATTGAGTTTCTCAGAGAGTTGAGTTATGCTAAAGCTCAAATATATCGGAGTTAGGTATATCTTTACAGTCTCGTTTTGGCTGAAGGTTATTACGGTAGAATTACTGATATAGCGGGGAGCACTTACTGTTGCGTTAATTTTAGTCCCTAGCGGTAAAGTAATAGACACTAAACCTTGCGGACTAGTAGTGTAACTACTAATAGGCTGTTTATTACTAATGTTATACAAGGTCACTTTTGCACCAGGTATAGGAACACCACTTGTCGATAGGACTTCAAGGTTCACGGTAGCTACAGATATAGGAGTGGATGGATATGTTGTTGTCACCGTACCTTGAGGGGACTTTATCTGAATAATTGCTTTATAGAATTGCGGTAACTTCAGAGTTATCGATCCGTTAGAGAAAGCCCAAGGAAGGCTGACACCATACACCTCAGCACTATAACTACCAAAGGGTGCTCCAGGTAAGGAATAACTTCCACCGCTGGTGTTAGTTATTGTATAAGTTTGAGTACCACTCATAGTATATACAGTGATCGTATACATATTCTCTTCGTCGAAGGGATAGTTGATTTGTAAATAAGTATATCCGCTGACATTCTGAACCTCTAATGTTACTCCGTTCTCTGAAAACAAAGAAGGTGTAGATAGTGTTGTGGGAATCCCGTAAGATACGTTGACTATTATGAGCCCGTACACATACGCAGCAGGATAAGAAACGTTATTGGAAAAACCCTCATAACCACGGTACAAATAGATGTAGTAAAGACCTTGGGCTATATCCTGCGGTACTGCGAAGATAACACTACCTGTAGTTCCAGATGGAGAAGCTTGGCAGATAACGTCACCGTACCAGTTATTAGCTAGGTTTGACACAAAGTAGGCATATACTTGAGATAAGGAAGACAAGGAGGAAGTCATACTATAGTATACTTTATAGACATGTCCCGGTTGAGCGTTGAACACATAAACGTTGGCACTTCCGTTTAATGTCATCTCTCCATTAATAGCACTACTTACTTGAGTGACATTTACGTAGAAAGTTTCGCCGTTAGCTTGAATTTCATGAAGGCCAGTATTCAAGTTTAGATTGAGCACCTTGTACGAATAAGGTTGTAATGTTGCAGTGGTATATAGTGAGGAGTCTAAGTATACCGGAACTTGTGCGGGGGAGTCCCTACTGTTTACCAGTATTAGTGAGTAAGTCGCACTTCCGGTCGAAGTAGGCAAAACTATTTGCGGTGGGTTCATCCCTTGTGGGTTAACCTGAGTGCCTGGTAATACAGTTATACCGGCAGTTGAATAGCTAGACGTCGTCTGTGCAATTGAGAGTGATATCTGTGAAAAAAGCATTAAAAGTGTTGGTATTAGTAATATGACGCTCAATAATAATCTTCTATTCATGTCAAATTAGATTAGACTAAAAAAGGTAAATAAGTTCTTTGGCAAAAGGTATTATCATCGATTTATTGTAACAAGGTAATATCATTTAAGTACTTAAATTAAAAACTCACAGCACTATATTTAGTCTAAATTTTAATCTAATTTGGGATTATACTTTATAATATCTAGATTAATAATCTAGGAATAAAGATATATCTAAGTGTATGTGGTGTTTTCCTATGTATTATAACTATTTTAGACTGTAACATGTTTACGTAACTACTCGTTATTTTTAATTACTTCTAAATATCGTTTTGACAAGTTACGTTTATTACGTTTATATAATATTACAAATAGTTTTACTAGTGATCTCCCTGACTGATGACGGTCAAAACTCACAAGGATGGGAGTGGTAAAAGTGGATGGGAGAATAGTGGCGTTTCCCTCGACTAGCCCCAATGAATTAAGGGTGACGGTGTGTTATCCCTTGAGAGGAACGCCCATGGCGGAATTAAAAGTAATTAAAAGTAAGGAAAGTTACACCACAGGTAAATACTTCATATATCAGAAACAAATATCGGATAATATTTAATATATTAGAACTAAAATTAAATTTTTGATAGCATAATACTGGTTTTAAGATAGAATTAAAAGCTGTATTTTACCATCTAATCTATACTGTTAAAACTATAAAATTAGGTCTGAAATACCAAACTGTTAGGTGTATACAATCGTATAAAAGAATTTATAAATAGAGAGAACTTCATTCCCTTAGAAGTGATATGAATAGACTGTTAGGTCTAATCCTATCTACGTTATTTATAGCTTCAATTGTAATTGAGGCAAGTCCATTATTAACAACTATAATACCGCAAGCAGCAACACCTTTACCATCTGCTGGACAATTAGGTGCTGTATTCATATCTAGCCTCCAGAACCAGTCGATACAAGCAATTGCATTCGTAGTAAATGTTTCAAACGTTAACTTGACTAACATAAACTCTAATAAATACGATGCGATAACTAATTTGATATTAGCAATATCTAATAACATACAGATATATTTTGAAGAAACTAATGCTCAGAATGGTCAAGCATATATTTCTCCTCAAGAAGTAACGTTACCTCAGAATCTACAGAGTCCAGCTGGCATTAAATACAGCTACTACGTTTATTACGATGCAGCATCCAAGATAGTGTTCTTCCTAGTGGGTGTAGGGTACGCTGGATTAAATAAAACTATCTCTGTAAAAACTCCTGAGTACATACCCATAAACTACTTACAAGGTGTATTACCAAATGTTAGTCAAGGGTATGAATCCGATATATACTATTACAACGCTAGTACAAACAACGTAACTACGTTATCTTCAGCTAAACTGAAGAATTATATAATCGCCATCCCATACAGTATTCTATATTATCCGTCATCCGGTAAGACCGTAGGTCAATCTGTAGGTACCCCCGCTAATGAAATCTGCCAATACTTATCAAACCAGACTACTCTCCAAATTCTTGCAAAGACACAGTCGGCAGAGTTTATTGCCTATGCCACTTTACCAGCCACTACAATAGGTGGAGTTACATTAGGTCCCTCCACTACTAGCCAAATAATAATATTCGGTCCACTCGTATTCGCTACCTCACCATCACAAGCTGGATTCATTAATCCAACTCAAGCTGACGGTTATCTAGGTTCCGCACTAGCTAGTGAATCAACCGTGAAGCCCGTGATATGGGGTAGAGCATTAATCAACTTCACTTTAGTCGACGGTTTACTAGGAGGTAAAGCTGGTCGGTTTACATTCCAGTTAAACTACTCAGTACCAGGCCCAGTGACATTAAGTTTTGCCAGCATGGCATTTATAGCGTCGATCGATAACTACCCCAGTACTTTCATGTTTAATGCGTATAACTTCTCTAACGGATATAGAGAGTTCTTCGGTGTAATAACGTCCAATAACGATACTACAATAGATGGTAATACAATTAATGCTTCTGGTGTATTCTGGGTAAATAAAACATTGTACTACTTATACTTACTAACATTGACACCAGTTAATACGAATAAGAGTGTAGTAGAATATGTATCTAACTTATACTTCCAAACTGCAGAACCTGGAAGTACAACTCCAAATACCACTTATGTAGAAGCATATGTTAAAGGTAAACCTATTCCCGATAATCACACAATACCGGTATATGCTTGGTACATCCCCTATCCGAATAAGCTAACTCTTAGCGGTACATTTAATGGTAAAACCTATACTGTAAATCTAGTAGAACCTACACAGCCAACTTTAAGCTATTACAGTGCTACAATCCAGTTAAAGGCTACAGCTTATGAAGGACTTTGGGTAAGTAATGTCAGTAGTCCCTACTATCAAAGTGCAATATTATCTACTCCACCATCTAGTATAGCCATAGAAGGAACATCTCAGATATCTGCAGTAGGTCACTTCACATCAACTGCGGCATCCGTAAAGGCAACACTGTTTAGTAACGCCACCTTGACCTTCAATAACGTACCAACTAGAGACTACAGTTTTAATGGCTTAATATTAACTCCTGCATATCCCATTATAAACGGAACCACTGCAATGGGATACATGGTATCTGTATACTATCAAGGACCCGCTCTTGGTGAGTATCCATTATATATAGTAGGAACTCAAGAGCCCTTCACAGTTAATACACTACATCGTTATTTGTACTTAGCTGGAATAACTCAGTTACCATATTTCTACTTATTGTTACAAGCTCCTAACGTTCCCGCTGTAGAAAGTTATCAGGTTCCATTAACTCTCGAGTTTGAAGAACAACCTCAGTATGCATATGTCGCATTTGTAGATTTTGGATTATGGACTAATGAGACCAGCGTAACAGTAACAGCATATGACACTCAGGAAGGAGTACTATCGGCTAACCACGGATATTTCTACGGCATGGTAATACCTCCTAGTATAAGTGTTACTCAACCACCGCCATATACTGACTTTATCTGCAATAACTACGTCACAATGACTATATACGATCCTGATGCAATATTAGATCCAGGCTATGTAGGAGGAAGCTTCACTTATGCTATACCGACTAACGGTCTGAACTTTAGCAATAGAAGTGTCCCTGGCCCAGTGATATTCAATTCTAGCTATATATACAGCGTAACTGGAGAATTCGGAAAGAATAGCACATCAACCCGATTGAACATAAGTTATGTGTCAATCTCACAAGTAGCTCCATTTGATCCAACAACAGTAAATGCTACTGTTAATGGTACTACTACTCCGTTATACAGTATTCCGAATTCAAGGACTGATGCTGAGGCATTGCTCTATCTACAATACTATGGTGATAACAATCCGTTAGTAAACTACTACTTCCTACAGTCCAAGAATGCTACCAGTGGATATGGTGTCTATGCAGTTCCTATATATGGCATAGCCGGTCTCAACGTAACATCCATAATTGGTGGAAAGACAAAGATGTACAACGTACTACCTGGTAATATGGCTACTGTAGGTTACATGGAACTGCTACCACAAGCTGCTCCTCTGGGAACACCATTCCCAGGTGCTGCTGAACCCTATTACACAATTAATTTATATGTAAGGTATCAAATAGACGGGTCTGTATTTGAAGGTGTGACAGTTAATGGAACTTATGCTGGACAAGGCCCAGGTATATACTTAGTAGTGCCTAACGGATCCTTCATAGGTAGTGGCTTTAAGTTTGTGTACGAAACTACAGACTATGCAGTATACCACGCCTTCCAGTACACTGGAACATATAAGGTAATAGCTACAATGCAAGTACCTTCAGTTAACTTAACATTCTATTTCAAGGGTAACGTTATACCACTATATGCGACCTCCGCAACTTTAGTATTGTACGAACCATACTATGGCTCTACATTGCCAACATATTTAGCTCTAGGATCAATTAATACCACTACTGGTACTGTAGTAAGTGCGGAGTGGACATCACAGTTATATGACCTAGTAAACGTATTCGCTACAGAGCAACTACTAGGTGAGATGCTATCAATTAACGTAACATATCATAATGGAAGTGTAGTAAGGATAATTCCATCCTACGGCAACTTAACAACACTGTTCGTATCCTTAGATGGACAAGAGCAGACGTATTGTAACGGTACCTTCTACTTCGAGATAAGTATCCCAGGTTTATTGAAGGTATTGAATACAACGATCACTGCATTAAACGGTAGCAACTTGTCTATATCCTATCACGACTACATAACTGGTCAAACTAAGATAGCTACTGCAAAGATCCTAGCTCTAGTAGGTATTATGCCAGTAGCTCAGGAGCCTGGACTAGTAGAGTTCTTCATGACAGCATATCCATTCTACCCGACTCCAACATTTGCTCCACCATGGTTCATAGCTGAGATGGTATATAAGGAGCCGTTCTTGTCACTCTCTGATAAACAATATGCAAGTAGCGCTGTGTCTTCAGAATTGTCTTTAGGAGTTACTAACTTAACAATTGTCACTAACAATACTGTAGGACCTAAGTACAAGGCCATGATATACTACAACGCCACTAGTGGACAGACTGTAGTAGTTAGCGTATACGGACAGAAGACTATGATATCTGGTGACGTAATGCCGACGATACCTGAGACAGCTCCAGGTACTGGAATATTCAACGGTACATTACCGTTCACGATAGTACCTAATAGTACTGTTCCTGCACCAACAGTGAAGACTACTAGCAACACTACCGTATACACTAACGGAAGCCTTGCAATAGTATTAGGTGGTAAACAATATGTACTAGGACCTGCCGGATACTTCCTATTACCTAGCGTACCATATAAGAACATATCAGTAGGATATAATGCAGTAATATACTACACAGTATCTGACCCAGTAGAGAGCCTTAGCGGAATGACCTATATGACTGCCTTGAACTTCACTCCGATAAGACTTGCACCATTCAACTATCCAAATGGTATTATACCCAGTGCTAACAAGTTCACCTACTACTACAACGGATCACTAACCATAACGCCGACTGACCAAGTGATAAAGATATATGTAACTAGCGTATTACCATATCCGTTAGAGTTCTACATAGAAGCACTAGTGTATCCAGCTGGCGACTTTAATGCCACCACTGGAAAGATAATAAACCCAACAGAGATAGCCTATTACTCCTACTCACAAGTAGTAGCTAAGCCGTATCTATACTATACTGCCACTCCACCAGCTGTAAAGAGCTTACTAGTATATGTGCAATTAAACGGTATATCTTCATTACCTGCAGGTAAGTACGTGATAATATTATTCGCAGTACCTTATGCTGGTGGACCTACCATCTCTGAATATCCAGTATCATTGTACTTTACTAACGTAAACATAACTACATAAAGTGGCGGGATTTTGAGTAAAAGTTAAAGTCCTTTTTTATTTATTTATCGAAAATTTCCGAATTATATATGGGTGGTGTAAAAGATGAAAAATCCTATATTAATAACTGGTATAATGTTGGTTTTAGTAGCAGTATCGATGGGGACAGTTTTTAATGCAGCCTACACTAGTAATGGTATAACTTTCTATTCCCCATCTACTAACGGACAAGTCTATCATTATGGTCAGACGTTGTACATTAATGCATCTGCAGGTTCTCAATATGCTAATCAACCGGTAACAATAACTATAACAACTCCATCTGGTGTTAATGTTGACTTGCCTCCAGCTCAAACTAATGCTCAAGGATTTGTAATCGAAACCTTGGGAACGTTTGGACAAGGGCAACTGTCAACACCCGGCACGTATACAATAGCTGTCTCGGTAGAGGCTCCAAGTCCTTTAGGCACTAAAACTGGAGTAATACAAGTTGTGTACACGCCGGCTCAAGCCACTGTTACAATAGAGGTACTAAATGGAGAAACTGGTGTTCCATTAAGTGGAGCTATGGTATATTTATATAACACAACAAATGGTATTCATAAGCTGATTACCGAAGGAACTACTGGAGCTGCTGGTACTGTAACTTTCTCAGTAATATCGTCCAATTACACTCAGACATTTCAAGCAGTAGCGGTATATAGCGGGTTCGTAAATAACTCAGTAACTTTCTCTATCGTGGGTAACCAGAGTGTCACAGAAGTTATAAAACTCTATCCTGCTGTGGTTTCAATAATACCAATTGTGGTAATGCAGAACGGAACAGTTGTTGACGCAGGTAATATTAATGCTCCTTTAACTAGTGTGGTTGTAACCCAAGGTGTACCTGCGTCTATCATTGTTAAAGTGGAATTCGCTGGAATGCCAATTAGCAATGCTACTGTTCAGGCCTCTTCAGCATATCCTTCATTAGTAAAGGTGTTATCGGTATCTCCAATTACAAGTGGTCCATATGCTGGTGACTATAACATAACTATAGAAGCCATGGTAGTTAACACTACTTCAGCACCTTATGAGGTTGTTTTAAGTATTAACGCAAGCTATATGTCCTCAGCCCAATCCGTTTCAGTGTCGGTGCAAGCCTACTACAACTCATTAGCTATCTTACAACACTCCATTGAGCTAATTCAAACAGATATCAATTCACTGTACACGGATATCAAAACATTGAACACAAGTATAACCTCTCTGACTATCTCGTTATCCTCCTTAAACCAGAGTATAACTACAGTGACAAAAGAGGTTAATACATTGAACCAAGAGTTAACCACTGTTAATCAGACAGCAAGTGGATTAAGCGGGACTGTGAATAGCCTAAAGACATCAGTTGATACATTAGGCACTGAGTTATCAAGCCTAAATACTACCGTATCCCAGTTGAAATCTCAGGTAAACGGAATTCTACCTTTAGTATACGGAGGAATAATTGCAGGTATACTTGGTTTAATAGTAGCTATAATAGCTATAGTTCTCGTCTATAGGAAGATAAGTTAAACTTTTTTTAAAAAACTTATTTTACGTTTTTTGATTTTTCTAAACTCTTCTTTTTTAGGCTTTTATGTTATAACGTTGTTTTTCATTCTATCGGAGTAAAATTTATTACGACGTTATTCCAATTATCTAATTGCGGCCGTCGTCTAGTCTGGATTAGGACGCCGGCCTCCCAAGCCGGTAATCCCGGGTTCAAATCCCGGCGGCCGCATAGTGTGGGGATATCCCCCACCCCCATTGCTATTTTTCAATTTCTCGTAAGTTTCGACTACGTCAATTAAAAAACTGACGTAATGCTCCTTTACCTCACCGTTTACCGTTTCCAACTTATAGACATGATACCGACCTTTTCTTTTGCGTAAAATATAATCGCCGAATTTATAACGACGTTGTTTTTCCGTCATTTTCACGCCCCGTATTATAGTTGCCAATTCACGTTTAAAAGCATTGGCAACTCGTCAATATTTGCCGTGATTTGCGTGGAGTTGATAAAAGACGGCAAAGATTCCTCAATAACACAGAACAGCAGTTATGGGACTTTAACGTAACTTAAAGATTTTCATCAGCCCAGGCGGTCCGCCTAAATAACGTTTAACGAACCTGAGGAACGCCTCCACGCTCTTCAGGTTAAGCTCCCCCACCAGCTCCCTGACGACGTTGATCATGATGGTGAAGATCGTGAGGTACCCCTGAAGCCTCTCCCTCCTCCAGAACGAAGAGTCCTCCAGTCCCAAGGCCTTGACATCCCTGTGGAGCTCCTCAATCTCCCACCTCATCCTCCAAGCCTCCTCGATCTCCCCCTCGCTGAGCGAGAGGTCGGTCGTGTAGAGGTACCTAACGTGTGTCCCGGAGTCACTTTTATATTCTTGGACTAGCAATTTTACTGTAGTCACTCGGTCTCCAAGGGTCAGGTCGGCGTAGTAGACTCCGGGGGGTAGGTCCCTCACTCGGAGGTGTCCCTCCACCTCCTCGAGGGTCCCCCGGGCCGACTCGACCCTGAGGAGCCTCCGGTTGGACTTGAGCTCAGACACTACGTTGTCCTTCACGAGCTTCTCCGACCAGTACCACGACTCGAAGACTACTCTGGACACGCGGAAGTACCCCTTGAGCACGTCCAACATCTCCTTGGCCAAGTCGATCTTGGTCTTGAACTCAGTAACCATCCCCAAATCCAACATCTTCCTCACGGCGTAGGGGAAGGCTCCCACCATGAACGCCCTGCCCGTGGATAGGTCCACTATGGCGACCGTGAGGAGTTGTATACCCCTCTCGAATCTCCGGTGGGCGTGGCAGTAGATCCAGTAGTTCCCGTGGGGGCTCACGTCCTTTCCTCTGGAGTACTCCTTGTGGTCTACGGTGTCGTCTATGATGACGGCAACCTCACCCTTCACCAGCCCCGACAGGACCTCTAAGTAGTCTCTCCACGCGTCGTGGAGCTCACCCAACGCCTCCAGCAGGTTTGCGTAGTCTAACCCGAACGTCTCAGCAGCATTCTTCACGCTGGCCCTACCACCTAGCAGGGTCATGAGGACTAGTGCTAACTCGACCTTCCTGCTCCTCCCGTTCCTCCTGATCACGCCCAGGACTTGGTTGACTGCCTTGACCAACCTCTCCTTAGCGTACTCTACTTGTCCCTTCAACATCTTTCAGTAGAACAACGTTGAAAAATAAAAACTTCTCGCTAATACCGACTTCTTGGTATTACCTCCCTAAGATTCCCATAACTGCTGACAGAAATTGAATGCTCATTCTATATCCTCATATAGAACGTTAACTCCATTCTCAAACTCTTCTAACGCTTCTTTCAGCATACACTTCGCTCTTCTTCCTAGTATGCGTACTAATTCCTCACAACTATCGTCGCTTATTACGCCTTTTTCCTTAGCTTTGTAATCCGTCCTCTTAGTATAGCCGACCTTTTGCAGTTCCTCTATCGTCGCTATTTGCAGTAATCGCCTCTTATACTCTACCGGCAAGAACTCACAAACCATTCCATATCCCCAACGTCGATTCAGAAACTAACATCTCACGATCACGCCTACGTATCAGATAATAAACGCCCGGCGGGAATTTCTTATTATTATACACGAAATACCGCCCGTCGCCCTCAACAACGTTGACGCCGTACGATTTTAGTTCGTCATAACTCGTAAGCCAAACCCAACTGACTATTTCATTATCGTCTGTGGGGGATACCCCTAAGACCCCCCAATTCCATTACTTTCTTTCATTTTTTGATACGATTCGACTATGTCGGATAAGGGAACAACGTAACGCTCTTTTATCTCACAGTTCACGTTCTCTAGCTCAAAAACATAATAGAGTTCTTATAATCTTATTTATAGATTTATTCTATCTATAGTTCCTAGCTTATATTGTATTTCTAGAGAAATAACGGATTTACCCTTTCGTTTCCTTCATTTTGACTAAAATTAAAAAATTTTTAATAAAAGGACGATATCAACATCTTATCTAGGTAGTTTAAACTTTAAATAACTAAATACTTTTAATATTTTTTTAGCTCTTATCTATAATTTTTAAAACTTGAGTTTGAATTTCATAATATGGGACATAAATTTACGAGGATCAATACCTATTATGAGGAAATATGAAACCATAAAGTATGATTCTATTCTTATAAACAAATATATAGTGATATTGAGCAAATTAATATCAGCGACCTCTGTTGTTGATCATAAAGGATTATCTTCCGTTGCCTAAACAGCTTGACGGAGAATTTTGGAACATAGAAAGGATAGAGCATATTAGAAAACTTTCCCTAACAGGGAAACCATATAAAATTTTTCCTGACTGGGGTAATTCACTCCGCATTTTAGATAGGGTTAGGTTTAAAAATGAGAAATCTACGCTTCGAGAGAATCCGAGTTCTGACACCTCTACGGAAATAGCAGGAATATACATGTCAGCCCCCTTGTATTTGGGAGATATGTCTTATGGAGCGTTAAGCGGTAATCCTAATATAATAATAGCTAGGGCAGCTGATTATACTCAAACTTTAGCAGGTACTGGTGAGGGTGGGCTTCATCCTGAAGTCGCTAAGTATAAGAGGATATTTGTACAATGGGCTTCGGCAAGATTCGGAGTAGATTACGACGTTCTATCCCATGGGGCTGCTGTTGTAATAAAAATAGGCCAAGGAGCGAAGCCTGGGATAGGTGGGCACTTGCCCGGTAGTAAAGTTACCGAACCTATATCCATGACCAGAAGGATACCGGTGGGTATTGATGCAATTTCTCCAGCTCCGCATCACGATATATATTCAATAGAAGATTTAGGACAGAGGATTGAAGCCCTTAAGGAAGCCACGGGTAAGCCGGTTTTAGTTAAAGTAGCGGCGACTAACTACATTCCCTATATAGTTTCAGGTGTTGCGAGGATGGGTGCTGACGGAGTAATAATAGATGGTCACGGTGCAGGTACAGGTGCTACACCCGTGGTAATAAGGGATAACGTAGGGATTCCAATAGAGTTAGCAGTGTCAATAAGCGACCGCGTACTTAGGGAGCAGGGTATGAGGGATAAGTTTACAATAATTGCTGCAGGTAGGGTAGCTGATGCCACTGATGCGGCAAAATTGATCGCTTTGGGAGCAGATGTTGTTAGTATAGGTACTGGTGCCTTAGTAGCGATGGGCTGTGTAATGGTCCATAAGTGTCATATTGGTTCGTGCCCTTCAGCCTTGACTAATAAGATAGACGGGACTAGGGAACTCGATATGGAGTTCGGCTTTAAGACTCTAAATAATTATATTAGAGGCTTTACATTAGAGTTAGCTAACATACTCGAAAACCTAGGCCTTAACAGTCTGAAGGAATTAAAGAATAGGAGGGATTTATTAGTAGGTAAAGGGTTATCCAGGGAGACGCTTGAAGTTTTAGGAATAGAAGGTGAAGAGGAGGAGTTACCGCCTAAATTAGGTGAGCTTTGGAGCAAGAGGAGGAAAGTGTATCTTCACGAGTTGATAAACAAGGGTGAGCCCGTGATAACAAGCATGGGGAGTACTGCACCGCCTGATGTAGAGAAACCCGCTAGGATCGTTGACTGGCTGAGGTCAGATGGTGCTCAGGTGACCAGACCCTCAATAGATCCCTATAGAGAAGATATTGACACTAGCTTCTATCTGGCCCAAGGGAGGTTCTACATGTCTTTACCTATGATATTTGACGTTACTGATGCTCAGTCTGAAGTGAGGGAAGCTTTGAGTTGGGCGGCTCTAGCTCTAAGCTCTGGAGTTTTCTCATCGGAGACGGACATCAGATACTCAGAAGTTTCTATAACCTCTGATGGTAAAGGAGCTATAACGTGGAGTCAGGATTATAAACCTTTCACTTACGTGTATTTGCCTTCCTCTTCGGAGGCTATAGAAGAGGTAATGGAGTTGAAGGGTGTTCTAGGATTTATATTCGACGAGGATATAGGTAATGAAGATCTAGAAATAGTAATATCACAAGTTGATACTAAGCTCAAAGAGATGGGGGTAAGGAAGAAGTTTGACTTGATAGCGAAGTCCAGTAGGATAAGGGACTCTGGAGACGTATTTAAGTTTGTGGCGTTGGGAGCTGATAGTGTTATAATGACTCATAAGGTATTGGACGTAGCGGTAGGTGAAGGTTCTAGGTCGGGATTAAAGGATAAGGCCTTTAATTTGATAGCAGGGTTTAAGAAGGAGATAGCACTGTTAGCTGGTGCTGCTGGCATATATAGTGTACAGTCCTCCCTAACTGGAAATAGGGAATTGTTGAGGGCTGTTAATCTGAACTCTTACGTGTTGAAAAAACTGAGAGTTAAGGTGGCTGGTTCGTTATGATCCATCCATCGGGTTGTGGTGTTTTAGGCGTATTAAGGAAGAAAAACGCACCGAAGATTAAGGGCGAAGCGGTGGTAAGAGGAATAGAAAGAGTAAGATATAGGGGGAGTGATAGGGGCGCAGGATTTGCAGTATTTGATAAGAGTTCTAATAATAAATATGTGGTTAAGGTGTTCTTTGAGAGGGATCCTTCCCAACTCGAATCCATATTCACGTCTCACGGAATTGAGGTAAAGTCCCGTGAGATCGAGTATATGGATGGGGACGTTTGTGATTGTAAATATGAGATAACGATTTCAGATTTGACTCAGTTAAGGAAGGCCTTTAGAAACATAAACGAGATAATGTGGAAACAAGGTAGGATGGGGAGGATATATAGTATAGGTTCGTCTTTAAAGGTTTATAAGGGGGTAGGATATCCCAGAGATGTAGCAATTACTTACAAGGTAGAAGAGTTAGAAGGAGACTTATGGTTAGCTCATACTAGACAACCTACGAACTCACCCGGCCATTATCCTTATTGGTCTCATCCCTTCTCGTCCTTCAACATAGCAATAGTTCACAATGGTGATGTAAGCTCGTTTGGTGCCAATTTAGAGTTCTTAATGGAGAGAGGATGGGAGGGAATGGTCGGTACTGATAGCGAGGTAATTGCTTTTCTCTTCGAGGAGCTGTTGAGCGAGGGGTTTTCTATTGAAGAGGCTACGAGAATTTTAGTAAATCCCTCAAGGAGGTTTTCGGTGATAAACAAGGAGTTAGACTATTATTACCGTAACGCTAGGCTTGACGGTCCATTCACTGCCGTAATAGGTTACGATTCCGGTGACGACCTTTATTTAATAGCCTTAGCGGATAGGTCTAAGTTCAGGCCTGCTATAATAGGTGAGGACGAGAGTTATTATTATGTTGCAAGTGAAGAAAACGAGATAAGGGAGATAAGTCCTAAGGCTAAGGTCTGGACTTTGAAGCCCGGCTCGTATTTCATTGCTTCTCTTAATAAAGGTGTAATAGAGTACGGGAGGGATGAAGAAGAGAGGAGTTCGTTCTCTCCTCCTCCTATATTTATACCTGAGAAGTACGATATTGACGCTAAGAATGTTAACTATAATGAACTAAACAGATTGATCGCATCGGTGGTAAAGAATGATGGCAAAAAAGAGGTAACTGTGGCTAATGTAATGGGTCACAGGTTTATAGGAATTAGCTTTAAGCGTTTGGGAATTAATGGAGTCAGGGTAAATTTATACGGAGTTGTAGGTAACTCTATGGCTAACTTAAACGAGGATAATGAGTTTTATGTTTATGGGAATGTAGCTGACGACTGTTGCGATACAATGCACGGAGGAAAGGTAGTTATATATGGTGATGCGAGGGACGTTTTGGCTCAAACTTTGCAGAACGGTAAAGTGTTTGTAAAGGGTAATGCTGGGAACAGAGTTGGAATCCAGATGCGTGAGTATAAGGACAGGAGACCTTACCTAGTGATCGGGGGTATGGTGGACGATTATCTCGGGGAGTATATGGCTGGCGGTGTAATAGTAGTTCTGGGGACTAACGTGAGGCGTGAGCCGGTAGGGAATTTCGTAGGAACTGGAATGGTTGGCGGTAGAATATACATTAGGGGTAAGGTTTCCCCGTCTAAAATAGGGTTACAACCACCTAAGGTCGAAGTAGTTAGGTTATTAAAAGCGCTATTACTAGAAAACCTAATCAGTGAGGAAGAGTTCGAGTCTTTACGAGAACGTGAATATATAGAGGTAATGGACTTGCTTAAGGGAAAAGCTAAAGAGTACGCTAAGAGGTTGTTCGAAGAGAAAGTAGGAATACCTGTGTTTGAGCATAGAGAGCTTAGTGAGGCGGAGTATAAAGAGTTGTTACCCGTTTTGCAAGAGTTCTCAAAGGATATGGGTTCTGATTATACTGAAATATTAAAGGAGAAGTTTACGGTAGTAAAAGCTAGGGGTAGTAAATGATTTTTAATTTAAATAGGGTAATTTATTAAAAAAATCCTCTAAATGTTTTTATTCTACATGTTAATGTTTATATAACATCTTTACGTATTAGTATTACGAGTTGTATTTTACTAGAGTGAAAGTTGTAGGTAATTCGGAAACTGCAGAGAAAATTAAGGAGGGGTTAGATGCTTTGGGATATTACGTGTTAAACAGAGGGGAGAATCTGAAAGTAGTGGTAGGACCTATTTCAAGGGCTGTAAAGTATGTTGATTCAAAACCTGTTATTTCAGTATCTGAAAACGGCGAATACGTAGTTCCTTTAACCAATATTGAAAGTGGTGTATCTTTTATCGCTTCAATTATATCAGATATTACAAACGGTACTTTAGTTCTGACATCTAAGACGTCTGAGATGGGTGTTTATAGTGTTCAGGAGTTTTCATGGATAAACGGGTTGTATTGGACTAGGAGAGGAACGTTAAGGGATGTGAATAGGAAGCTGATAGAGAGGGGTAGGGTTTATGTATACTCTTCCGGAATAGATGGGTTGATACTTCCCGAGGGATATGAGAAGGCTGACTTTCCTTGTGACGCCGATATATTGGTAGGGGAGAACAGTTGTAAGGGGCTCACCCTAAAACCATATAAAGTTATAGTAGGTTTGAAGTTTATTCAACCTATCCCAATTGAGGTGATCCTTTACAGTATCAAGTTAACGTTAAAGTCAATTTATCTGAACGAAAAGAGAATTGATGTAATAGTGACGGGAGTAAGAAACAGAATGGTAGAGTCTCTAGCTAAGTTAATAGGTGCTGAAGTAGCTGTGATTGAAGGCGATACGTGTGAATCGTTGTTGTTAAATTACGGGGGTAAGGTTGTTTTAAAAGGTGTTAAGAGAGCTTTAGGTCTCGAAACTTGCTTAGGTGTATTGAAGTTATGAGAAAAGTGTATAATGAGATCCTTGATGAGTTTGTTTCCGTACCCGATAGGATTGAAAGAATTGTAAGCCTCGATCCCGCAACTACAGAAGCACTGTTTATGATGGGGTTAGGAGATAAAATAATAGCTACTGATGCTTTCAGTTACAGACCTGAGGAAGCTAGAAAAAAGCCTAAGATCGGTAGCTATACTCATGTTAATGAGAATTTTCTTGAGGAGAATAAGCCAGATATTATTTTTACGACTACTGGTGCCCAAAAGGAGCTTACTAAGAGATTAATCAATAAGGGATATACTGTTTATCCGTTAGGTGTGACTAACTCGGTGTTCAGGATAATCACTAACGTAGAAATAATCTCGTTAGCAACTGGGGCTAAAGAAAGAGGTAGAGAACTCGCAGGATATTTACTTGATACTCTTGTTAGATACAAAAAGAGGAATGTTCAGAATAGAGTGAATGTTTATGTAGAGTTTGATCTAGGCGGTGTTATAACTCCAGGCTATCCTACTCATGTAAGTGACGCGATTAGTTTAGTAGGCGGCAAGAACATATTCGATGATAAGGACGAGGCTTATTTTACCCCTTGTGATGACGAGGTCTTGTCGAGAGATCCAGATTTGATAATATATGAACCGAAAAGGCTTACGGATTATGAAAAGGAGAGATTTCAAAGAAGGATGAGAGAAAGAGGTTTAGAAGAGTTAGTTAAGAAGAAGAAAGTGGTCTTCACTGTTGGTGACTTTTTAGCTCATCAGGGGCCTAGTTTCATTATTGATGGTATTAAATTCCTTTACGAATCGGTTAATGGATTTAAATGACCGGAAATTAAAGTGGAACTCTTTCCTCTATTTTCTTTTCTTCCCTCTTTCTGGAGTCTGTAATATTTTATCGAGCTTAGTTCCTAATCTCCCACTAAACATTATCTTTATTAAACCTATCCCAGCAATTACTACTCCTATAGCCATTATAAATTCGGTTGCCGTACCCGCTATTGAAGAATAGCTATCGAAGTTTGTCAACTCATATGCAGGTATGACAGCGTAATGAAAAGACACGTATTGAGATACCTGCGTGGGGTTGTTTACTGCAATTATATAACTACCTGGAGAAACCCTAGCGGCTATAAAACCGTTACTGTTGTTTAAGGCTAGAGTTAGGTTACTATAATATACAAAAATATTCACGTTCGTGTTATTAGTTACTACGTATATGGTATTATTTTCAGAGTTACTTGTTATGTTGATAACTTTTTCGGTGGTTACAGGATTAATTTTCAGGTTTACAGTGTGGTTAACAAGTTCGGTATCTAACTTGTGGTAATAGGGTATATAAAAAGGCATCAACAAGTTACCCGCCAGACCTATAACAAAGATCAAAATACCTATTAATACAAATGATAAGTTTTTGTTCATAGGATATCTTGTCCTATACTCAAAATTTAAATTCTTATTTAATTAATGTAAACCTATGACCGGTGTTTACGAAATCTGTTGAGGTATTAGATACTACACTAAGAGATGGAGCACAAACTGCAAATATCTCCTTTACTTTAAACGATAAAATAAGAATAGCCCTCTTGTTAGACGAATTAGGCATAGATTACATAGAAGGGGGTTGGCCGGGTTCAAACCCTAAGGATGAGGAGTTCTTCAAGGAGATAAAGAAGTACAGTTTAACTAAAGCTAAGGTAGCGGCTTTCGGAAGCACGAGAAGAAAGGAATTCCCTGCGAAGGAAGATCCTAGCCTGAATGCCATAATCAAGTCTGATGTTGAAGTTGCTGTCCTTTTCGGAAAGTCCTGGACTCTCCACGTTACAGATGTACTAAAGATAGGTTTAAAGGAAAACCTGGACTTGGTGTACGACAGTATCAGTTACTTAAAATCTCACGGACTAAAGGTAATTTTCGACGCCGAGCACTTCTATCAAGGATATAAGGAAGATAAAGAGTACGCGTTGAGTGTGTTAAAGACCGCCGAAGATGCAGGAGCCGATGTACTTGTGTTAGCAGATACGAACGGAGGGAGTCTGCCTCACGAAGTTTATGCGATAACTGCCGACGTAGTTAAAAACGTGAAGACTAAAGTCGGCTTACACATGCATAATGACTCTGGTTGCGCAGTGGCTAACACCCTAATGGGTGTTCTTGCCGGGGCGAGACACGTTCAAGGTACTATAAACGGTATTGGGGAAAGGACTGGAAACGCCGATCTGATCCAAATAATTCCTAATCTGGCCTTAAAGATGGGTTTAGAGGTCTTGAGAGGAAAAGAAAGTTTGAAGAGGTTAAAAGAGGTATCACGTATAGTCTATGAGATTGCCGGATTGCATCCAAACCCGTATCAGCCTTACGTTGGTGATTTCGCCTTTACTCATAAGGCAGGAGTGCATGCGGACGCAGTGATGAAAGTGAGCAGAGCTTATGAGCATATAGACCCCTCGTTAATAGGAAACACCAGAAGGTTTGTAATATCTGAAGTCTCAGGCTCATCTAACTTGATAACTTATTTAGAGAACGTCGGAATAAAAGTGAATAAGAAAGATCCCAGATTGAGGTCTGCTTTAGCAAAGATAAAAGAACTTGAAAACAAGGGATATAGTTTTGATCTAGCTCCAGCATCGGCGATCCTAATAGCGCTAAAAGAGTTAGGATTATACCAACCACTTATAAAAGTAGACTACTGGAAAGTCATTAACGAGAGGGAATTAGCAATAGCAGTTGTAAAAGTAAACGGACAACTAGAAGTAGCAGAGGGAGTAGGTCCCGTACATGCAGTAGATATAGCCATGAGAAAAGCATTGCAGAAAGTTTATCCTGAAATTGGTAAAGTTAAGCTGACGGATTATAGGGTTATACTCCCCGGAGAGATTAAAAATACAGAGAGTGTGGTAAGGGTCACCATCGAATTTACGGACAACGAGAAGACGTGGAGGACCGAGGGAGTATCTACCAGTGTGATCGAGGCTAGTGTAATGGCGTTAATTGAGGGGTTAGATTATTATTTGCAACTTAATAACAAGAAATTAAAAGTCCCTGAAGTTAATAATTAACAAATGGTTCACAGCTGGGATCCAGGTGGAGCTACTGAAAGTAGAAGTAAGCTACACATTTATTTCCGTTTCTTAAGAATAGAACAGACCTTTTTCAGTTTACCTATGGCATATTTAGGTGCTTTTGTAGCAATAAAGAAAATTCCCCCATTTTCAATACTACTCCTGATCTTTCTGTCGTTATTTTTCCTCAGGACCGCTGGAATGACTAATGATAACTTAGCTGATCGTGATATAGATGCTAGAAATCCGAGAACTAGGACAAGGCCTCTAGTTACGGGGAAGATAACGGTCAAGGAAGCTAAAATATTAATTGTGTTCTCGCTCTTGGGGTTTTTCGTGTCTGCTTACTTTGTAAACATTTACGCCTTCCTGCTCTCCCCCCTTGTAGCCGTAGTGGTAATGACATACCCCTATATGAAGAGATATACGGCGTTCGCAAACTATCACTTAGCTACTATTCAAGGGTTAGCTATATTCAGCGGTGCAGTAGCTTCTCTAGGGCTATACGTTCACTCCATTGTCTCACTCTTAGATGGGGTACCGTGGTTTTTTGTTCTATCTGCAATATTCTGGGCTGTAGGATTTGATTTATATAATCATATACCCGATGCGGAATTCGACAGAAGTATGGGTCTTCACAGTTTTGCTGTACTTTTAGGAAACAAGGCTCTGCCTTTTGCTGGTTTTAACCAGATATTGTCAGTAGTTTTGGCGTTTATTGGGGATGTTTTTTACGGCCTAGGATATATAGCCTATGTAGCTACTGTTTTACATGGACTAATAATGGCATATGCCTACTATCTCGCTGCTAGAGGGAATTTCGGGAAAGCTTTCTATTATAACATATACTCTTCGGTGGTTCTGGGATTGGGTATAATATTTGATGTAATGCTAATTTAATATCAGAATCGGTCAGGTTCATCATTATTCAGACAGGGGTTTGTTCATCACTGAAAAATAGAATGAAGTTTTACTAAAATAAATAATGATCAGTCTCGGGTTCCCTTATCATTCAATCACTTGAGGGCGGGCGTCATCACGTGTATTTTTCCAATCCGCTACTGATACAATTCTTCCATCCGCTTTTTATTCCTTGCAGTATATAATTAACGTACTCGTGTGATGGCTCGAATTCTCCTTCTTCAGACGGAGACAAGTATGTATAAGCAAAGTAAACGTTGTTGTTTTCATCTTCAACTTTTACCACGTCTCGCATATACCTTATGAGGTGCTTTTCAGCTTTATCTAATGAGTTAAGCTCACTCTCTAACATGAGGTATATATAACCACATACTTTTCCTTTTTCTTCAGTCTTCAAATTTGCACAATAGCCCCATCTACAAGGTGTGTTAAATACTATCTTATAACCTCGGAGTATTGCTGGTATCTTTTTGAAAATCTTTGTGACACCTCTTTGTTTAAGTATCTCTTCGTTGGTGTTTTCAGCATATGCAAAATAATTTAATATTACTGGCATTCCTGCATATTTGGAATAGTCGCCATCCTCTATAACTTCTCTTCCTTCTATAGTTTGATTGTAAATATAAATGTTCACGTTGTCTAGACTGTATCTTCTTTTATAATCAAAGTATACCTTTATTTTCTCCCTTACATACAAGTCATCAGGACTTCCGTTAAAATCCTCAACTTGGTCGAGTATTCTGAGAGTTTCATCGGAGACCTCATAAACTTCTCCGTGGATTATTCCATCTCCTTTAACTACACCTGGGTAATTTCCAAGATCGTACATCTTAAAGCCTTCAGCAAACCCTAACCCCACAAACCTAGAGTTTCTTAAAAAATGATTTAGCTCAAAGCCGAATCTTAATGAACCATAGACGAACAAATACGGAATTCTACTCACCTCCAATGACATATTCCGCCCAAAGTTGTAGTTCAGTCTCGTCCAGTTTTCTCCTCCTACTTCCCTCAATTATCTCAGCTTTTACTATTTTTACTTTTCTAGTAACTTCATTCACTTCTCCCCTAATTTCGATGTATTTAGGCTCTGTATCCACGTTATCGAGACCACTCGCGTCTGAAATACTAGGAGGGACGAAGGTAATTATCATTATCTTCTTTTCTATACCTTTATCGTCAGTTTCTATCAGTTCCTCTATCTGGTAATTAGGGTAAGAACGTAATTTCAGAATTTTATTAAGTTCAAGCTCTAACACGAGTATATTTCTTAACCCTTAGTTTTAAGTTCTCCATTCCTACTACTATCACTTCATCCCCCTCTGATATTGGTTCATCCGATATTGCTAGCCACCTTTCACCCTCAATTAAAATATAGCCTTCTTTCCCTGGTGAGATATCGTCTAATGCTTTACCTATTTTACCAGTATATGTATACAAGTTCCTTCCTCTTGTCTTCCAAACTACGTAAAAAATTCTATAAGATATGAAACCTACAATTACTAGTGAGGGTATTGCGACGATTGGATCAGCGTATTGTCCCGTTAACACTAGGAGCAAGATCACAACGAGAATGAGAATTATGGGTATTGCAATATGGCTTACCATAATACTTAAATTAATAAGGGAAGTAATAAGTTTGTGAAACTTTTATCAATATTTTTGATAATTATTCTAATAGCACCTATAGCCTTAGCTTTAGAATTTCACTCTCAGTCTCAAATAGCTTACCCAGTCGGTATGTCATTTTTTCCTTTAACGTCGATATACTATACTGATGAAGTTGTAGGGGTTGTTAATATCACCTCGATGTATATAGGTAGTAGTTATTTCCCTAACGGACAATACTTCACAAACGGAAACGCGTCTTTGCAGCTCAACGCTATGGTAGATGGGTTGTATTGGGCACAAGACGTTGCTCTCTTTCATCAAGTTAATAATGGTACCTTTGACGTAATATTTGTCGTTAATGTATGGGACTTAAGCGGCCCCTTCACTACCAATATTAGTAGTGGGGTTGTATCTACTTATCAAGGACTAGGTGTTATCTGTTATCTAGGCCCTACTTTCAAGGTTAATACTCCCTTTTCCCTCACACTCTTTATGATGGTTAACTCAACTTATTTAGACTTCGGGTACGCTTTAGGGAATAACGTGTCGATATATTATCGTGTACCTATAGGGGGTATGTTTCAGATAGGGGGTTTGTCGATCAGGGGAGTTCCGAACGATCTGGAGCTAGTGTTTGGAGGTCCTGGTGAGGGGAGTGTAGTGCAGATGTACGTCCATGGCACGGAGGAACTATATTATAAGACAGATAATAAACTTGAAATAGTTCCTCAAGCGTTCTCCGTAGGTCTCGATACGGCAGAAAGTGTAATTGGTATAAACTCCTCATCAAATTTAACAGACATATGTGCTCCTTACACAGAACTAAGTTACGGTAAGGGTAATGTAAAAGTATTATGGCCCGTTAAACCGCAACTGGAAGTTGAAAGTAATGGATCCAAAATTTTCGTAAAACTAAGTTATAATGGGAAACCTCTGGAGTGGCAAAAAATAGAGTTAGAAAAGTTCTCGTTCCCTTCAATTCTCACGACAGTTGGGACAAATATTACGAACTCAAGCGGGGTTGTAGAGTTTAACTATAACTCAAGTACTTATGTAATATATTTTGCAGGTAACTTTAGTTTAGCATCGACTTATTATGTTTCAGTTCCTTATATCTCTTCGCTTTCTTCAGTCTTAAAATCCACTTATGACGAGTTGACTAACTTCATAACTCATTATAATTTTAAGAAGACAATATCTTCATTTTTCGGTAATAAATCTGATACAGTTAAATATTCCGCACAAGTATCAATAAATTACATATTGTTGCTCTATATTCTAGCTTTTAGTATAGGAGTTGTTATATCAGCTATCCTACTAAAATTTAAGCACTGAATACATAATTTAGAGTATGAGTGCGTCATTAATAGGAGATATTATAGGGGTCATCTTCCTGCTAGTAATTGCTATTATACTTTTAACATTATCTCTTCGTGTTATTGCCGAATGGCAAAAAGCAGTGGTATTAAGGCTCGGCAGAGTATTAGGAGTTAAGGGACCAGGAGTAATATTTCTAATACCATTTGTTGATAAGCCCATAGTAGTAGACTTAAGAATAGTTAACGTTGACGTACCTCCTCAGACAATAGTTACAAAAGATAACGTTACGGTTACAATAGACGCTGTAGTGTATTACAAGGTAATAGATCCCTTAAAAGCCGTAACTTCTGTAAGTAACTATCAAACCGCTGTCTTGAATATATCTCAGACCTCTTTAAGGGATATAATAGGACAGATGGAACTAGACGAGATTTTAAGTAAGAGGGAAGAAATAAACAAGAAGCTTCAAGCTATTCTCGATGAGGTAACAGAAGGATGGGGTATAAAAGTAACGAATGTGACTGTTAGGGACATAAGGTTATCTCAAGAACTATTATCGGCTATGGCTGAACAAGCTAAGGCTGAGAGGCTTAGAAGGGCTAAGATAATTTTGAGTGAAGGAGAGAGACAAGCGGCATCTATATTATCTGAAGCCTCAACATTTTATCAGAATAATTCCGTAGCTTTACAATTAAGGTTCTTAGAGATGCTTTCAGATATTTCCCAAAGAGGTAATATGGTAATTGTAGTTCCAGCAGGTCAAGAACTCTATTCAACTCTATCGGTGTTAAAGACAAAGCCAAATACTTAGTCAGGTGGACTAGAAGATTTCACGGTTCAAAGGTGGTCTTCTCATCATCCTTGTGATGATTTTTAATTTTTACAAATGAAAATTTAAGTATGGATGAAAAAGCGGAGGTCTTAAAAAGGTTAAAAGAAGCTGTAGATATTTTTACCAATAACGAAAGGTCTTATCTATTAATCCCCGAAATACGTACAAATTTTGGTTATGCTTTGAGAGGGGCTAAAACTACTGAAGATGTAGCTGCGATCCCTGGTAGGCTCACTGTAGCTTTTAATAGGGTTATATACTGTTTACCTCCAACATTTGGTGCTTCTGATCACATTGCTAGGGTTATAATAACGGCTATGAAATATGAGGAAGAAAAAAGGAGTGCAATAAACTTGAAGTATTACGAGGAAATAGTGAGGAATTTACCACAAGATGATACCTATATTTTTGATAGAAAACAAGAGCCCGAAGAAAGTAGAAAAATGGAGCATCACACTATGAACTTCATGGTAGAAATGGCTTATAAGAAGTTCGGAAAAATCCCTCAGTATATCGTTGACTTAGGGGACTTAGGAAAGGAGCCCACAATATATGTTGTTGATAAAGACCCAGTGATAGTGGCTGAGAAAAGTCTGAAGCTTTTGAACTTTCTCAGTCCTTAAAAAGATCGTTCACGTTTTGTTTACATTTCTCCAAGATCTCGATAACTTGTTTCATTTTTTTCTCGTCTAGTTTTTTTCTGTGTTTGTATAGGATAAAACCTATTTCAAATAGTGAGTCCAAGATTTTCCTCTTCATAGGATTATCGTCTGCTAGTAATCCTTTTTCAGCTTTCATCTCCTCGAACTTTTTCCTTCCTTCTTCTGTTAAGATATATATCTTTTTTCCTTCTCTCTCTTCTACTTTAACTAAATTTTGTTTGATCAAAGTTCTCAGGACTGGATAAATAGAGCCAGGGCTTGGCTTATATATACCGTTTGTCTTCCCTTCTATGCTTTTTATAATTTCATAAACATACATGGGTTTTTCAGTGAGGGATGAAAGAACCATAAATCGTAATGCCCCTCTTTTCATACGCTCTATCGTTACTCTTTTCATACGCTATTACTTATTCCCTGATAAATTAAAAATAATTTTAGGCATACCCTAATTCTTAGTTTTCGTAAAAAAACTTTATATCAAATTATTATGATTTATAAAATATGCAAAAAAGAGTCGTAATTGTAGGAGCCGGAAATGCTGGTTCTATAGTTGCAAACGAGTTGGCAAAAAAACTAGGGGATAAAGTTGAAATTACGGTAATAGAACCTTCAGATTATAGTCTTTATCAGCCAGGTATTGTGGACTTTATAGTCGGTCACGAAAGGATTGAAAGCATAAAGAGAGAGGTTAGTAGTCTTCTAGATAAGAGAGTTAAAATAGTTAAAGACAAAGCTGCAAAAGTCTCCCCTGAAACTGGAAAGGTCGTTACTGAGAAGGGTAAGGAAATAGAGTTCGATTATTTAGTTCTTTCCCCTGGGGTTAAAAATAAGAAAGGTGCATTACCTAGTTGGCACAGCGAAGAGGATGCCTTAAAATTAAGGCAAATGATAGACTCCTTCTCGGGTAAAAAGATTGTTATCGGATACTACGGTATTATCAAATGTCCAGCCGCACCCTTTGAGTTGGCATTCTTACTCAAACAGAAGTTCCCCGAAGCAAAAATTACTTTTATTAATCCAATAGCACAACCTCCAGAACTGCAAAAACCAATGGCTTCGAAGTTAGCCGAGAGGAGTAAAGAACTGGGAATAGAGATTATAAGAGGAGCAAAGATATCGACAGTGAATGTTTCAGATAAAGTAATTCAAACTGATGACGGACAAAAGATAAGCTACGATTTAGCCTTAATTGATACTCCTATATACGTAGCGGAAGAATTTAGTAACTTAGTAGACTCTACGGGCTTTATCCCCGTAGATAAGGAGACTCTTAAGGTGAATGGCTTTGATAATATTTATGCTGTAGGAGATGTGACGAACATTATGTTACCTCCTAAGACGGGAGCAATAGCCCATTATGGTGCAATCCACGTCGCTCAAAGCCTATATAATGATATTATGGGTTTTGGTAAGATTAAGTTTGACGGTAGTGCGTTGTGTGCAGTGTATGGAGGTTACGGTAATGGTTACTTTGTCTATATGAACTATAATAAAAGCAGGGCTCTAGGTCCTTCTAGTATATTCCACTCAGCTAAGAGATCCTTTACAAGCTTGTACTGGTTATCGTTAAAGGGAACAATTGATCCTTTTCTTGAAATAGCAAGAAAATACTTCAGTGGTGGTCCTGAACTCATCAAGACTCGTTAGTGCCCGGTGTCATCACGCTAATAGTTTATAACATAAGAGGTAATAAATTAAGCTAAAATCAGACAAGGAGCGTTCTTCACTTCTCAGGTTCTTCCCACTTCATCATCAGTCTTTGCGGGTTTAGCTCATCGATCGCAAGGGGTGGAACATCCTCATCTGTGAAGTAATCATTTCATTTTTTACTTTTCAAGATCATTAAGTAAGTAATGATTTTAGATGAGATAATAAATGAGTTACGGTTCGCATTAAAAGGCAAAAAAATAACAAATTCGTGTATAGGTGTTGCCTTTACAGCAAGCCTACTTAGTGACGGAAGTCTTGGGATTTCTCACACAATACTAGACGGAGAAAATAGTATGAGTGGAGAAATAATGGGTAAAGAAGCTGAAGAAGTAGTAGAAAAACTGACTTCAAACCCGCTAGAGAGGTCGGTAGCATTATCAGTGTTAAACGCGATAAGCGTTTTACCGACCTTTGAAAGGGGCGATCCATTGGATGTTATGGAAGGAAATAAACTTTGCCTATTTGGCTACTCCCCTATGGTAGAAACCAATAAATTCTCCTCGATCATTATTTATGATTTTAGAAACCCCGAGACTCAGAACCTCGGCAAAGTAATAGTAAAACCGTATTCCTCACTGACTTCCGAGACATGTAATACTGCTGTTATATTTGCTTCTGCATTGGTAGCAGGTTATACGGAGAGTATACTTAAGAGGATATCAGCTGACCACCTGATTTTGAGCGGGATATCTTCAGTTTACGCGCCGTCTACCCTTAGAAACTACGGATTTGAGTACGTGAGCAAAGTAGAGACTGTTGATAAATTCAGAGCTTTTAGGACTGTGTGTGAAGGGGGTTCAGGAAGGCAATTAGCTAAATATATATATAAAATCTATACAAAGCTCTGAAAATTAGATTGTACTCTTTATTTCGTCAATACTTTTATAACACTTGTCCTTAAACTTAAACTCTAAATCCAGGCATCCGTTATCTTTAACGATTTCCACCCTTATGTCATCAGGCACTTTTTCTTTACTCTTTATTAGCTCGTTTGTCTTGAGATAGGCTATAGCTACTCTTGATAAAGTCCTTATATTAGTACCTAAAGTGTAGCTTATATTCATAGCTTTCTTAGCATTTTCTAAGTACTTTTGGTCATCAGTTACAGCCCATAGTCTTGCAAAAAATATTGCAGCTTCAGAGTTAGCAATAGGTTCGTAAACCGGTAGTTTCACAAGGTCATTTTCTGCTTTACAATCTCTGAAACCCAAATTATCAGCTAAGTTATTCAATATCCATTCAGCTACTTTAATAGCTAGGCTAAGGTAACTATCGTTAAAGGAGTTTTGATACAACGTTAGTAATGCATTGCCTACCATAGCCTGGTCTATTAAAAGACCGGAGACCTCTTTTCTACTACTCCTTACAACGCTTCCGTCTTCCTTAATTCTTTCCATTAGCTTTTTAGAATACTCATCAGTCTCAATTCCCAAGATCACATTTAACGCTAGATTAGAGGTGTATTTTTCATCCAAATTCGGCTTCTTTCCAGATAATAAAAAATCTGCAACTGGGTCTGCAGGTGTGACTAGTTTTAAGATTTTCTCGTATTCTTTATGTAGTCTAGAATAAAACTTAAGAAACTCAACTCCTCTGAAGTCTATTGGATTACCATCAATAGCGTAATTGAGGATATCATAAAATTCTACCGGGTTAACATCCTCTACTCTTTGCGGTACTGTGGGTAATATTCCCACAATCTTGTCCCTATTTGAATAAATATCTCTTAGTCTATCCTCTACATAATCTACGTTTTCTGATTCTATTATTCCTAATAGTCTACCGTCAGGGCTTATTATTCCTATAGATGGTATTATGCCTCTACTATACCTTACCGTGTATTGTAAGTACTCTATGGAGTTTAATCTTATCAAATAAAACTTCTGTGCTATCTGTAATTTACTTATCTTTTCAAACAATTCGTCACATACATTACATTTGTCAGAAGTAAAGAATATAGCTAATAATTTTCCATAGAATTTTGCGTCAGCCAGTGTCTTTTCGGATATCATACATACCGTAATGCTTATTTCAGTTTAATAACTTACTCTCTCTAATGAGTAGACCACAAACTAAATGGAGCTGCGGGCTATGCGGGAATCCAATATATTGGGACGAATTATTCACCTTTTTATCAAATAAAGCAGTAGTACACTTCACGTGCCTAAAAGAGAAAGCGCTCAAAACAGCAAGAGTTAGCCAAGACACGATAAACATAGTTCTTGATTCGCTTCAAGATGAGTTAAACAAAATAGTAGTATATAAACAGAGGATGTCAAAAGCTGGTGACAATGAAGAAGTTAAAAAGGCATTAGAACAAACTGAGAAAGATGCTGAGAAGAACTCTGCAATTCTCACCAGGCTCGTAGAGAAACTAAGCTCTATAACAAGTTAAATTTTTATTCTATGTTTCTTTTAAAAGTTCCTATAAGGTAATATTGACAGAAAAACGATATATTTAGATAATGAGTAAGTTTGTATATAAATGAAAGTCACGTTAGTTTCTTATACAGTTGATGGAGAGAGAACTATTGCAATTGCAGCTAAAATGAGTAGGTCAAGAAAAGGGTGGGAGTATCATGCACAAACGATGAGTGATGAAGAAATAGAGGAATGGATAAGGGACGCAATAGTTCACGGATATTGGTCTGTGCTTGAACACAGTGTATACACTTTCTCGCTTGAAGGCATTTCAAGAGTAGCATCTCATCAACTTGTAAGGCACCGTATCGCTTCGTATACTCAAATGAGTCATCGCTTTGCAAAACCAGTCGACGAATATTATCAGCCTGTTATACCGCCTTCTACTAAGAATCGGGCTAGGCAAACTATAGAGGAAGCGTATAGAGAAGCATATAACTACTATTATGAACTCATAGAAGCTGGTGTGCCTGAAGAAGACGCCCGTTACGTTTTACCGAACGGTGTCAACACGAACGTTGTTGTGACCATGAACGCACGAGAACTTTACAACTTCTTTGCCCTACGTTTGTGTTCAAGGGCACAGTGGGAGATACGTCAGGTAGCATGGAAGATGCTCGAAGAAGTGAAGAAAGTACACCCAAGACTATTCCGTTATGCTGGGCCGAATTGTATAATTCATGAGAACTTTATACGTGACATGCCGATAACTCTTGACGAACTTAACGAGAGAACGGAGTTTATATCGAGGCGTTGTATAGAAGGAGTCCCGAAAGAAGGGATTTATAAATGTATACAAAATTCAAAACTATCACATTAATTAGTCTTATCTTCAAGTAGTAATGAACAGAAATAGAGAGCTTTAGTTTAAATCTCTTTTTTAGTTTATGTTATCTTTTCCTAACAATTGATAGAAAGGTATTTTAGGTGATAAAATTAGAATATTCCTGATGGCTTTTACGCAGGCAATTTTAGCCTTTGGTCTCCCTCTCGTGTTATTCTTAGCTGCAGGTTATGGCGGATATAAGGTTCTATCTCTAGCTGTAGAGGGGAAATTTAACCCTTTAAAGGTCAGTAGATTTGAAGCCGGCAACATTCCATTCGGAGAAGGTAGGCTTTGGTTTCCCCTTCAATATTATGGGTACTTACTAGTATACACCTCAATTGAACCGATCATTGTCCTTTTGTTCTCGATATCTGAGGCATCCTACTTTACCTCGTTTATGCTGTTTAGGAATCTCCTAATAATAGTATTTACAACTATAGCTGTCCTTTATCCGGTTCTGTACTATGCAGTAAAGCAAGTTAATATAATACAGTATTGGTTAATTAGGAGGTGATATAATGTCGTCTTCACAGCAAGTTCCTCAGTCTCTTCTCTCAAAAGTTATTCAAGACCTAATTGGAAAGTTTAAGGTTACTGGAAAAGCCGAATCAGATACGAGAGGGTATGTAGAGGTAGACAAATCTAAAATCATTCAAGTAGCCGGTTATCTAAAAGAAATAGGATTTGATCACGTTAAGAGTGTAACAGGCATTGATTATCCCGAGCAGAACCAATTTGAGGTAGTTTATCACGTATCTTCTTATTCTGTTCCTGAGCTCACTAAAGTTATATTAGCCGTTAAGTCTAAAACTAGCTACAAAGATCCTAAATTTCCTTCCCTTTATTCCATCTGGGAAAGTGTGTGGACTGGTGAGAGGGAAACTTACGAAATGCTAGGGATTATATTTGAAGGCCATCCTGAGTTGAAAAGGTTATTTTTAGATGAAGACTTTGAAGGAGTATATCCACTGAGGAAGAGCTTTAAATTAAAACAGGAGGGGTTGTTTATTGACAAGTCAGCCTGAACCTTCAGGTCTACAAGTTGATATTATTCCAGTACAAGGAGAGCTTAACGTAGGTCCTCAGCACCCTGGTTCAGGGCACATGAGAATCTATGTAAAACTTAGCGGTGATATTATTGAGGACATAGATTTAGACGTAGGATATGTGCATAGAGCGGTCGAAAAAATAAGCGAAATAAGAAACTATATGCACTTGATTCCTTTGGTCGAAAGGCCTGCTATACTGGATGCAATCCACATGAACTTGGGGTACATACTTGCCTTAGAGAAAATATTAGGGGTAGATGTCCCTGAAAGGGCACAGTACCTAAGGTCTCTTGCTGCAGAGATAAACAGAATAGCCAGTCACCTCTACGGTACGGGTATTCTTGGGATTTTCTTAGGTCACTCAACGGCATTCATGTGGGGGTTTGGAGATAGAGAAGTGTGGGTAGAGATACTTCAAGCTTTAACCGGGGCAAGAGTTACCAATTCCTATGTTATCCCAGGCGGGGTCAGGAGAGATTTGACTCAAGCAATAAAGGAGATGATCGAAAAAGCCCTAGCTTATCAAAGAAGGAAGATTAAGGATTGGTATAAGATATTCGTTAATAATCCTAATATAAGGAGTAGATTAGAAAACGTCGGAGTAATGACTAATGAGAATGCGATAAAATGGGGAGCTGTAGGTCCTAACCTTAGGGCTTCTGGTGTATATTATGACGTGCGGAAGATAGAGCCTTATGCAGCATATAGTAAGTTAGACTTTGAGATACCCGTTTATAAAGAAGGTGATGCTTATGCTAGGCTATTGGTCAGGTTCGAAGAAGTTGAGCAGAGTATGAGGATGATTGAACAAATTATAAAGGAAATTCCGGAGGGTAACATTCTAAGTGATAGATTCTTTAAACAAATTCCCCCAACTAGGTTAAAGAAATGGTGGGAAGGTCAGAAAAAAATAGTATTCCCTGGATATTATGCATCATTTAGACCTCCTAAGGGGGAAGCTGTAAGTAGGGTAGAGGCAGCTAGGGGTGAACTATTATATTATATAGTAAGTGACGGCTCACCTAAACCTTACAGGCTAAGGATAATAACACCTTCGTATCGTATGATTTACGTGTTTAAGCAGTTAGCTAAAGGCGCTAGATATGCAGATTTAGTTGCAATTTACGGTAGTTTGGATTACTTCCCACCGGAGGCGGATAGGTAATGTTGTCCCTTTCCCATATAATTAGTTTGATAAAGTTCTATCTCTTTTACCCTTCATTTTTTGCAGTAATAATATTCCCGGGGCTAATATTTACTACAGTAATACTATTGGTAACCATATGGTTTGAGAGAAAAGCAGCTGCGAGAGTGCAGATGAGGATAGGTCCATTATACGTCTCCAAGAGGACAGGAGGATTATTACAACTAGTAGCAGACGCAATTAGAATAGTGTTCTCAGAAATAATAATACCCAACGGAGTAAATCCCACTCTGTACGTATTAGCCCCTATATTACCATTAGCATTCAGTTTTATACCAATGGTGTTAATTCCGTTTTCATCGATTCCACAAAGCGGTTCAGTTTTATCGCCCTATTATTATGATTTTTACGACCCCGAAATAGGACAAGGGGTTTTAGTAGGTTACTTTGTCGAGTATAATATGGTTCTAGTGCTTGGCATATTGGCTATAATTCCAATATTTATACTTCTACAAGCTTGGGCTACGAATAACAGATTTGCTATTTTAGGTGCTGTTAGGGAATCGTTATTGTCTGTATCTTACGACGTTCTAATACTCATGGCAGTTGTAGCGATAGCCCTAGAGTACCACACTTTAGATATAGCAAGAGTGGTAGCTACTGGAATTCCAGGTATCATAGCTGATCCATTAGCGGCTTTAGTGTTCTTTGTAGGGATGATAATGGGCACTGGTAGGTTTCCATTTGACATTGTAGAGGCTGATACTGAGTTAGTGCTAGGGCCTGCAACAGAGTATAGCGGTTTCTTGTTTGTTCTAGCTATGGGTGGAGGTTACATAGCCACATTTGCTTATTCTTTCATATTTGCTGATCTGTTTTTGAGTGGTTGGACACCTCTTTCAGGGCTACCTGGAGCATTAATCACGTCAATAAAGGCAATATTAGTTTTATGGTTTTCAGTTTTTTTAAGGGGTGTTTATGGTAGATACAGGTTAGACCAAGCCCTACGTGGGTCTTGGAAGTATTTATTACCCGTAGCTTTTGCCTCAATTATTTTAGGTTTGGTGGTGGGATGGATATGGATAAGGTAAAGGAACAAAACCCGAAAATTAAAGAATATAAAAAGGAGAATCCCTTTAGGCTCTTCACAGATCATCTTCAAGCAGTAGGTGCAGGGCTTAAATATATGATATCTCCGCAGAGGATAACAATAAAGTACCCAGAAGAGTCATTGAGTCTGCCTACTGGTTATAGAGGAATGATAAGGCTTTACAAGGACATATGTATAGGTTGTACTTTATGTGCATTAATTTGTCCAGCAGACGCTATGAAAATGGTCACCGAAGAGGGTAAAAAGTTACCAAGTATCAACTATGGGAGGTGTGTGTTTTGTGGTTTCTGCGTAGATGTATGTCCAGTAGATGCTCTTAAGGAGACTAGAGTTCACGATGCTACATTTACAAATAGAAGAGATCTAGTGTTTAGACCAGATAGGTTTAGTCAAGATTTCGATGAGCCAGCCCCAGTAGAAGGCGTCGTAAAGAAAGTGAAAGCAATAATAGATGAAAAGAAGGGGATAAGATATGTTCCAGACGAATGATCTTCAATTAGTATTATTTCTTCTATTTTCAATATTAAGCATAGCTTCAGCAATATTTATAACTAGACAAAGAAACGTATTCTATGCTTCTATAGGGCTTGCCTTTCTAGGAATAGCTATAGCTATACTTATAGCACTGCTCAGCCCGTCGGCCTATGCTTTTTACTCAGCATTTCACTTGCTCCTATACGTAGGTTCTGCAGTAGTATTTCTTTCCATATCACTTGTAGTATTCAGAGGGTTAGAAGTAAAGGAAGTACAGATACCTTGGGCTGGCGTAGCCGCTGTTACAGTGGGGGCTTTAGTTTACATAGGGCTATTTGTGACGTTCTCGTCTATATCTTCAGCCTCAGCGGAGTCCACTGTGTTCAGTTTAGTAAAATTTGCAAATATTTTTTTGCAACAGTATTGGTTCCCAACAGTCATTCTAATTGTAGCCTTATTAACTACTATGATTGAAGCCCTATCCCTTGCTAGAGGTGAGAAGACATGATACTAGGTGATTTGGGTTTAACTGTAGCCTCAATATTACTTGCTATAGGAGCTTACGGTTTAGTTAATAGCAAGAATATAATCAGGATCTTACTGTCCTCGGAGATTATTGTTAACGCGTCAATCCTTATGGTTTTTTCAGCTTCATCCCTCCTGAATAAAGTTTATTTACCGATATTTTTCTCTATTTTTGCAATTGGCATGGCTCTTATCGAGGTCGTTGTAGCTTTCGCAGCTATATTTCTATATTATAGGTCTAAAGGTAGTTTAGAGGTGGAATGAAGAATGTTGAGCTTAATTGTTTTCATCATATCTTTTACTCTCGCTTTAATTACCTTTTTTGTTAGAGGTAAGCAAAGCGGGGTTATCGCAGTATTATCTATCCTAGTTAACGTCTATTTTGTATTTAGATACGGTCTTTATTATACGTTTTATGTAGCCAGCAATATAGGGAGCTTTGGGTTTACTGTAAACGATTTCAACTATGCCTTTGTGATTACAATCTTGTTAGTGACCCTCGTAACAACTTATTACTCCTTGCGATATATGGAGAAAAAGTTCCACGAGTTAGGTAAGGAGTCATGGAGCCTGTATTACGGTCTATACACGTTATTTGCAATTTCTATGCTTTACGTAGTCATCTCCACTAATTTATTGGAGCTTTATGTATTCCTAGAGGTAGCTCTAGTCACCTCTTTCCTACTTATCCTTCTTTATGGCTATGGTGACAGAAGGAGAATTAGTTTAATGTATTTCATATGGACTCATGTAGGGACAATCTTGACTTTGACCTCTATAGTTATTCTGGGCTTGACCACTGGTAAAATGGACATTTATTCATCTTACGGAGTTCCTTATGATTACTCAACTATCTCTTACGCCGAGTTAATTTTCTTTATAGGTATAATTGGAATGCTAATAAAGGGTGCAATTGCCGGTTTCAACATTTGGTTACCTTATGCGCACGGTGAGGCTCCTACTCCCATATCGATACTGCTAAGCCCTAATATGGTAGGTTTAGGTATTTACGTTGTAATATTATATTACTACCTATTTCCTTCGTTTTACTACCTAGCTCCCATCTTCATTGGATGGGCTATTATAACGATGATTTACGGAGGTCTTAATGCTTTAGCTCAAAGGGACTTTAAGAGGTTCTTAGCTTACTCTAGTGTTTCACAGATGGGTTATATGCTATTGGGTGCTTCAGTCTCCTTCTTTTTAGGGATTAACTCAACTTTACAAGTCCTCCCGCTAGGAATATTAGCGTCAGTGTTAATTTACGTATCTCATGGTTTCGGTAAGGCTTTACTTTTCATGAGCGCAGGTGCATCAATAACAGAACTAGAAGAAAGAGATATAGAAAAACTGGGAGGATTATATCTCGTATCACCTCTCCATTCAACTTTAGCTTTTATAGGTCTTTTGAATATTCTAGGTCTACCTCCTTCTATTGGACTGATAAGCGAAGTTTTGCTATTACTTGCTGTAGGTCAGTTATCAGGGATCATAGGCTTAGGTTGGCTAATATTACTTGTCGCATTGCTGATGATAGCAATAGGAGTGTCTTCAGCCTACGGTACTTATTTATTCAAAAAAGTATATGGGGGCGTTAAGGAGGTTAAGAAAGACTTAGATAAAGCATACGAATACACGGTTCCGATGACGTTAATAGCTGTAGTCAGTATATTGTTCTTTTTCTTCCCTCAGTTATTAGTTCACTCTTTCATGAACTTCGTACAAACGCTACAAGGTTCCGATATTTCTCTATTCCTGATTACAATTCTACCTGCTTTAGGCTCCCTTATAGCTCTTTTACTACCTAGGGGTGTTAATCAGGATGTAAGAGGTGTTGTGGTAACTCTTCTCATAGGTATTTCCCTAGTTTTGTCAGTCGAGAATCTGATGTCCTCCCTTGGTAATCCGTTGTTCAGTCAGACACAAGCGTTCACTCTATTCGGTTACTTAGTCTATAGTTCCTCCTTAATTCAGAGTATTATAGGAGTCTTTGTATCGGGTTTAGCTTTCTTCATATCTTTGTACAGTATAGGGTACATGAAGGAAGATAACGTGCTAAGAAGATATTGGGGGTTCTTCGGGTTCTTCGTATCTTCTATGCTGACCGTTGTATTCGCAGATAACGTGTTACTATTTTTAGCAGGTTGGGAAGGAACAAGTTTAGCATCCTACGGACTAATAAGTTACTGGCTCGACGATAATGATAGGAACGTAGTGGGTGACTTCGGAAGGAAAGTACTCGGAATAGAATACTTGTCGAGACCAACCACAAGTGGTATAAGGGCTATGATATTTACGAGATTAGCAGACGTAGGTTTAATTGTTGGGCTTGGGTACTTACTATTACTCACAAGCGGTACTCAATACTCAGGAGTTACCTTATTATATCAAGGGCTGTTTACAGCTATACATACGGTCTATTTCTTACCATACGGGTGGGTTATACTATTCTTGATACTACTAGGCGGACTGGGGAAGAGTGCTCAGTTCCCGTTAACACAGTGGCTTTTAACAGCAATGACAGGTCCTACGCCCGTCAGTGCTTTAATACACGCTGCCACTATGGTAAACTTAGGAGCTATCCTTACGTTCTTGATGTATCCTTATCTTCTATACCCTGATCCGCAAACCACTATACTGATGAGCGTTATGGTAGGAATAACCATGTTTACTGCAATTTATACCAGTACTGGTGCTTTGGCAGCAAACGAACAAAAAATAATTCTTGCCTATTCAACAGCAGACCAAATATCACTTATGATACTTTCTTCATCGGTTGGTGCATTACTTGCCTCAGCAACTGGCAATTTAGTATTCCTAAGCTCGGGAATTATGGTTGGTTTAATACAAATGATAGCCCACGGCTTATACAAGGCATCGCTATTCATGAATGCTGGAAGTGTGATTCATTACACTGAAAACAGATACGTAGGGGTCTTCAGAACACTTTACAAGAAAATACCTTCGGTCTTCATACTTCAGTTGATAGCCGCTCTAAACCTCGCTAGCGTTCCGCCTTTGATAGGTTTCTGGGCTCATAACCTTATAGGAAACTTGGTATCAGACGCCGGTTTACTAACTCTTTATGCGATCGTGGAATTACTAGGCGGAGTTTACATAATTAGATATATAGTGAAAACATTCATTTGGAAAAATGGCGAGGAAGTCCACGAAGAAGGTCATATTCACCCTCTAATGGTTGTTGCCCCGGGTTTCACAGTTATAGCTTCAATTATTTTGGGCTTATTGTTTATCGTATCTATCCAACCTTACTTAGTATCACTGGGTCTTTCCGCTAGTTACACCTCTTTGGACTTGATATCATTAATAGGGGCTTTAGTCGGTTTGTTGTTATCCTTAGGTCTGTATCTTAACGGAATAGATATGGGTAAGACTCCTCTTCAACCTTTGACAAACTTCCTTTACTATGGCTGGTATGTAAATCCGATCCTCGATTTATTGGGGATTGCTAGCTTCAAGTTCGCCCAAGGTCTTTACAATGACTTTGAACACGGTGTAATTGATATGGGTCTAAACGTCAAATTACCTCAAGGGATAATAAATGTGGGAACGAGTTTGGTCAAGGTTACAGACACTGGAGTCTTGAGGGATTATATTTTACTTTACTTAGGTGGGTTTGTAGTCCTAATCTTTATCTTAATAATCATAATGGGGGTGTAAATAGATGCAATTCTCTCTCTACCTACCTTTAGTTATTCCTTCATTAATTATGGTATCATCATCTATTGTAGTCTTATTCCTTGATAACGGAGAGGAAAAGGGGTTCTTACGGTCAGTCTACCTTACTTTTGTTACCTTACTAGTCTCTCTTTTCGTATTCTTAGCATTTTTCTTGTTAAAGTACTATGATTATTCTCTGTTCTCTGACTCAGTATACTTGACTCCTTTTGGCTACTTCATAGTTATAACTTCTATACTTGCATCATTAATAGTGATAGCTGGAGGAGTTACAGAACTAAAGGATTGGGATAATAGAAGCTCATTCCTATCTCTGGTTACATTAACAAACCTTGGAGTAGTTTATTTAGCCTTTGCGTACAACGTATTGACGATATTTGCTTCTTGGGGTATAGCATCGGCAGCGACTTACGTGATAGCTATGCTTAAGAAGGACTACAACTCTACTGAAGCTGGAGTTAAATATCTTGTAATGGGCTTGCTCTCAAGCTCGCTCATGATAGTGGGTCTAGCGTTTTATGTGCTAGGGATAAATAACTTGTCTTTAGATGCGTCAATATCTTATTCGACACTGGTGATCTTAGGTATATTGTTCTTCTCAGTAGCTTTTCTATTCAAGATAGGGGCATTCCCGTTCCAAGGATGGTTACCTGACGTTTACTCAATGGCTGATAGAGTTTCAGTTGCTTTCGTCTCTAGTGTGGGTAAGATCGTTGGTATAGCTCCTCTAGTGGTCATTCTATATTACATACAGCCCATGAATTACCCAGTATCTTTAACCGTTTTTGCGATGTTTACTATTATTGCGGTAGCAAGCTTGGTTTTTGGAAACATTGCAGCCTTTTCGAGAAGGGATTTTGCGGCTATGTTATCTTACAGCAGTATAACCCAAGTAGGCTTTATGCTAATCCCGATAGCCATGTTCCCGTACGATGAGAGTGTGGGATTAGCGGGATTGATGATATATTTATTAGCGTATTCTATAGCTCAAGCAGGTCTATTCCTAGCTCTTTCACATGTGGAAAAAATTAGTGGAACTAGTAGCTATGATGGGTTCAGAGGAATTGCAGCTGTAGATAAGGCATTAGCCTTTGCAGTGTCAGTATTGCTACTGAGCTTACTAGGTTTACCACCTATTATAGGTTTTTGGGCTAAGCTTTTCGTGTTGGAATCTTCTTTCTCTCAGCCTTGGCTCACTCTAATTGGTTTCTTGAACAGTGCGATAGCTGCAGGTTACTATATACCGCCAATAAGGGAGATGTTTAGAGAGGGTAATTTCCAACGAGTCAGTTCTCCTGAGAGAAGTTCGGCATTAGTGGCGTCAATCTTAAGTATTATACTGGGAATAATAGCCCCATTGATTTTTGGGGTGTTAATTTGATAAGAGTAGCCCTTGTAGGTATAGGCAATGTAGCGAGTGCTTTACTACAGTCGCTCGAATGGGTTAAACAAGGCAAACCTATATACGGTGTTCTTACCTCACTTCCTTATAAACCAGAAGATATCGAAGTTGTTAAGGCTTTTGATATAGACAAGAGAAAAGTAGGGAAAAGACTATCGCAAGCTATTTTCGAAAAGCCGAATGTAGTGCCTAAACAAGTAGAGGTAACGAGCGACGTAATTGTTGTAAGGGGAGAGACGTTAGACGGTAAGGAAGGAGTACTTGAGAGGATAATAGAAGAGTCAGAGCTTCCCCCAGTAAACGTCTCAGAAGAGTTAAAGAAGGAGAAAGTAGATGTAGTAGTGAACTTGTTGCCAACCGGAGCACAGAAGGCTAGCGAATATTATGCACAACAGTCGTTAATGGCTTCCTCAGCGTTTATGAACGCTACTCCGTCTTCGATAGTTGAGAGCTTAGATAGAAAGTTTAAGGATTTACATATTCCTTTGCTGGGAGACGACCTATTAAGCCAAATAGGTGGGACAGCTTTACACACTGGAATTATTGAATTCCTTAAAAGCAGAGGTGTAAGGGTCACAAGAACTTATCAGATAGATATTTCAGGAACTACCGAGACGCTAGTCACACTTGAGGAATGGAGAAAGGATCTGAAGAAGGGAATAAAAAGTGAATATATATCTAAGCACTCGAACGGTGCTACCGTTATTGCAGGGACGTCAGACTACGTTGAGTTTCTAGGAGATAGAAGAGTGAGTTATATGGTTATAGAGGGGGAGTACTCCATAGGTATACCCGTAAGGGTTGACATATCTTTTAAGTCTTATGATTCTTTTAACGCTGTAACCCCTCTGATAGACTTGATAAGGATAGCGAAAGTATTAAAAGATAAAGGGATAGGAGGGGCTATCCCAGAAATATGTGGATATTACTTTAAAAAACCTCCAGTTATATATGATAGTACGGAAGAGTCAAGGAGATTAATGTTGGATTATTTGAGTAAAGTGATGACAGAACCCCGGCTTGATAGGTGATATAATCGTATGAGTACTGATAGTATTTTCCTAACCGTCTAGATCTCAACTACTTCTGCTTGGTTCAGTACTGCTCTTATATCTACGTTTAATTTATTCTCGCCTTCTAGTACTTCTCCCAGTCTAGCTCTTACTGTGTTCTTAGATGATATTATACAATATTCAGGCATTTTTGAGGAAAGTTCAAAAGTACCGATTTTCCTAGCTATCTCTACGATCTCCTCTTTATCCATACCTATTAAAGGTCTAAATATAGGCCTATTAATGCCAAACTCACTTACAAAGAGGTTTTTCATAGTCTGAGATGAGACTTGCGATAGAGATTCTCCGGTTGTAATGGAGTAAGCTCCCGATTTCTTTCCAAGTTCATCAGCCAGTTTATACATTAGTCTCTTTAGCATGATAACTCTTATGAACTTGTTTACGTTTGCTAAATAAATAGACAGTTTTATTCCGTCAACAAAATACACTTTTATTTTTTCTCCACCGCTCCATTCTCTCAAAACTTTCACTTCCTCTATTATAATCTTCTTTTGTATATCTCCTCCTAATATCACGTTTAATAACAAAGGCTTAGCACCCCTCTTCATCATCATCCATGTTGCTACTGGCGAGTCAATTCCTCCACTGAATAACACTATAGTTTTTCCTGTACTACCCACTGGAAAACCTCTAGGACCTTCTCGCTCATCTGAATAAAGATAAGCATTATTTTGTAGGATATCTATTCTAACAACTACATCTGGATTGTTAAGATCAACGCCAGAACTAAAGGGTAATAACTCCTTTCCAACTTCCTTGGCTACATCTAAACTAGTAAAGTTATGTTTACCGTTTCTTCTCACCCTTACCGCGAACTTTTTACCTTTAACTATTTCTTTAAACTTCTCACGCGTCACTACAGCTAATTCTTGTATATTAGAAAAGTTAACCTCATCGGCAGTATAGTAATAGGATATGCCAAAAACATGAGATAGTTTGTTTATATCTCCTTCCCCTTCTACAATAACGTAACCCTGATCAGCCTTCCAGTTTTTTACAGTGATGACAGAAGAAACATTAGCAATTAATTTTCTAAGGAAATATTTCCTCACATAGCTTGACTTAATCATGAGTTCTCCTGAAGGTCTTATGACTACGAATGTCATGATATATACTACATTTATTCCTCGATTTTTATTCCCATAAAGTCATCTTTAATTAATGATAAAATCTGTAAACGGGAAAATCTTGGTACTATCTGACGTTCATTACCCTTATTGTGATGAGAAGGAGGTCAAGAAAATAGTGGAAAAAGAAAAGCCTCAACTGCTAGTCTTATTAGGTGATATAGTAGTCAAGGAAGGAGTAGAATACAGAAATTTTCTGAGGGAGCTTAAAGCCGAAGAAGTAGTGTACATTAAAGGAGATGAAGACGTAATAGAAGGTGATACAGAATACTTAGATGTCGTTAATGGTAATAGGAAATTTGTGTTTTTTCACGGTCATCAAATTTTAAGTGAATCAACACAGTATTCGTTGGCTAAAATAATGAAAAAAGTCAATCACTATTTACCACCTTTAGGTTTCTGTACTTTAGCCCGCATGTTTAGGAGTAATTTTTCCGATTATTTTATATTAGGACATTCTCATGCCCTAGTGAACTTTAGAAAACTCAAGTGTGTAAACAGTGGGACTTTAAGTCTTGTAAGGAATCTTTATAACGACAGAGGATACGTTAAGGTCGTTAACGGCAGAGTTGAAATCGTTAGGTTATAACTTTTGTTCTAACAATGTTATACATTTAAACGTGGAAAGTAAATTATTTGTCCGTGGGCAAAAGAATTCAATACGAATTTGCTAAAGACGTAGAACTCCTAGCTACTAGAGTTAACGAAGTTGGTAAATTGGGTCTAGACTTAAGCAAAGTAGTATTAATCAGAAGTTGGAACTCTAAAAGTAATGCGATCGCCAGAGTACTTATGTTGCCTTCTCAATGGAGATTTGTGTTAAACTCCAACATCCTTTACGTAGTCGAAGTAATAGCCGAGAGATATGAAATGCTATCTTGTCAACAAAAAGTAGGTGTGATTCTTCATGAATTAACTCACTTACCTAAAAATATGAGTGGTGGTCTCAGAGGTCATAACTATAAGGAGTTCAAAGTCATAAAGCGAAAAAGTGAGAAAATTTCAAAGGAAATTTGTAAATAAAATTAAAGAGAGAGAAAAAAACTTATCAAATTTAATTTACCCTCAATATCCTACGGTAGACGAGTAGGTGCTAGAACTTATTGAACTCATACTACTTGTAGATGATGAAGATGATGAAACTGGCAATGTTAATATCCATGGCACGGGTCTGAAGAAAGTCAAGTTTACTACCACTCCATTACCATATAATATCGGATCTTGGAACACATATCCACTAGCTAACCATGTGTACATCTTAGCACCATTAGACGGTGTCATTATTATCGTTATCCATTGCTGTGTTGAGTAATCCTTTGTACCTACGTAGCCATTAATTGCATAGGCGAATGCCAAAACAGGAGTTCCACCATTGTAGTTTGGTACGTTGTTCAGCTGGTAGAATATTACTGAGAAGTTGTAAGTTGTTAGGTTCATAGGAGTTCCAGTGGAATTAGCAATTACATAAGATCCAGGCTTTATAACTGTAATTATGTTACCAGCTTGTATTACGCCGCCGTATTTTGCGTTAACTTCGTAAGTGTAGCTTGCTACTGGATTAAGACCGAATACTGGAGACGGTGTTATTGAGACTGGAGTTGGGGCTACCCCTACTGGTGTAGGTGAGGATTCGAATATCCAAATTACTGGTTTGAAGAACTGTATGTTAGCCATTATGTCTTGTCCATATATCCAATGGTCAGCGAACTTGTAACTACCTCCTACATAAGTGGTACCGTTAAATGTACCTCCGAACCATGTCCATGATGTCCAGTATGTATTACCTCCCATCACTATTGTGTAAGCTGGACTTGGCTTCATTGCGTTAGTAACTAAGCTCCAAACAGGTGATATTTGACCGTTAATAGCAAACGCAAATGCATATAAAGGCGTTAGATCTGTGCCATTGGGGGGATATACTCCAGTCATACTGAATATTATTAGTGAGAAGTTGTAAACACTAAAAGTCTTGTTCAGCTTCATATTATATGCATAAGTTCCAGGCTGGATTACAGCCATTATGTTTCCTGCTTGTAATACAGCACCTTGAGTTGCATTAACTGTTACGGTGTTTTCAGCTACTACGTTAAATGTTGCTGGACCTAATGGATAGTATACAGTATCAGATGGGATTGGAACCTCTTGTACGTTCCAAACCTGCCTCTCTATTTGCCATTCCGTAGCAGTAGAATTATAGACGTAGTAAGTGGTAACACTTATATGCATATCATAAATTGCTGGGAATCCCGGAACGCCTTCATTTAAGAATCCGAATATTACAGTATCATTGACTGTTAACGTTGCATTATTACCATTAGGTGATAAGTTAACTTGAACTGTAGGTGGGATTGCAACACCACTAGGTGTTAAGTCTTGTAGGTACTCAAGGGCGAAAATAAAGTTGTTATCCCATTGGTTAAAGAAGTTTACAATATTTGATAAGCCTGAATAAGTGCCGTTCTTAAGAGCTGGCGGTAGAACGCCATTAATCTGTAATATTGCATTAGGAGCAAAATACTTAGCTGTCACATTGCCAGGGAACTCAGCGCCTAAGGAGTTTACCTCCCATAGGTATTCCTCTAGAATCTGGTTTGCTTGCATTTCATGCTGGGATGGATATCCAGCTATTACAGTTGAAGGTGGAACTTCATTTCCATTCCAAATTAACTTTGTTATTAATAATTTTCCTCCTATGTTCTGTACAATTATAGTATTAGAAGCATTGAATACTTGCAGGTAAATAGGATCGCTAGTAGGTGCCACGAAATATTGTACTACATCAGTTACTTCATAAGTTCCGTTCGATAACATAGTTATTGTAGGTAAAGCTGTAGTGTAGAAGTAAACTGTTTCATAAGTACCGAAGAAGTCAGCTAACCATGTTGAGTTAAAGCTCATATAGTTGTAAGTTCCAGGGAATGGTTCTCCAATTATCGTAGCTGTAAAGTTAGGAGCTAAGAAAGGTAATACATCAGCAGGGTTCTCAATAGCTATTCCATCGTAGAATTGCATTACAGCAGCTAACGCGCCTCCCTCGGAAGGTGAAATAGTTATTGGTGCTGATGTAGCTGAAGTCTGTGTTACAGTTTGTGTTGAAGTTGCTGTAACAGTCTGAGTCGTTGTAACAGTGGATGTAACAGTTGAAGTAGCGGTTTTCTGCATAAGTGATGAGTACATTTGCTCTAACACAGAATAGTTGTGCGCTAACTGACTATAACTGCTTTGGAGAGCTGCTGAACTAGAACTAAGTGCTGATAGAGAAGATTCAGCATTTGAAAAATTGCTATTAGCTATTGAGTATTCATAAAAACCGAACGCAGCTGCTATTAATAATATTACGACTACTACACCGAAGACAATAGCTGAGCCTTTCGCCATTTTAATTCAAAAACACGTAACGAGAATAGGTTTATAAAGTTTTTACCAAATCATGTTAACCTTTAAATAAGTATAAAAGATAGTAATTTATCTACAATTACTATAGTTTCAATTCTGCTGTTTATTAACGTAAAGATTGGGCTGAATCCTTTCTCACGTTAACAGAGATCTTTTTATATCTGTTTATAACATTTTTTCGTTGCTATATGATGATCTCTCACACCGATGTGGGCTATGCCCAAAAGGGTGGGAGTGATTGCAGAGATGTGAGTCCCGTGCCGTTGGGCTCGAAGGAGTCCCATGACCCACCTACCGTTAAGTTTGGTAGGTGGCTGAGAGCTAAGTCCCTACACTCGATCATGAATGAACATAAAATAATTGAAATGAGAGTGTAGGGACAAACGGATATTTTAAGGCTAGTTAATCGTAGTGTATGAAAAAGTATAGAATGCTACACATTATTAGAATAACAAACTTAGATGAAAGTAAACTACTTTAATTACTCTCAGCTTCATCATTTATTCGTCTAGTTCTACTAGGAGGTCTATAAGTGAATGAATTTATGTTATTTTAATTTTCTCCAGACCAAAAATCTTTTTAACAGTTTCTCGTACGTTTTAAGACTCACATCAAGTATATAATCAAGAAATTTCTTTGCATAGTTCTTAGTATCTTCTTTTAACATAAACCGTCTCTCGTAAAAAACGTCATCTGCATTTAGGGAATTCTTATCAGTTATCTTCTTCGTAATACTGTTATGAGATTCCTTAACTTCCTCGGTTAATTGAGTTGTCTGGTTATCACCCTTTTCATAATCTATTTCTAATCAATCGATATTGGGGGTTAGATTTTATAGCTATAAAATCTGGAAATGAGAATAGGAGAGGATAAGGTCCTTTAAATTCTATTTGTTCCTCTTTTAGAACACTTACAGGGTCATTTATTCCGTACTCCTTAGACTGGGCTTCAATAGCTGAGAAAGTACGAGAAAAGAACGAGGATAGCTTAGATGAGGAAAACACTTGTTCAGATATTGTATAATATTCTATACTAACACTATAGTATTTTATCTTGAATTTTATGAGTTTAATCTTACTAAGGAAAACAGATAAGGAGTAGCCTACTGGATGAAGAAATGATTTATAGAATAGTAATTACTCTATTAATTCTAAATAGTCTTTCTCTTCATTATATCTTTATGACTCACTCGTCACTTATTTTGTACCAACGTATATGTAATTGCAAAGATTTCAAAATGTTAATCGGTATTATTATTCCCTCCTTAGACTTCATAACGGTTTCACAGCTGGAAAACTTATCGAAAAACATTAAAGTTTAAATTGATGTATTAAATAACGCGGTGCCGCGGTAGCTCAGTTGGCAGAGCGCCGGGCTGTTAAACCGGGTTCGGCATAGAAACCCGGTGGTCGGTGGTTCGAGTCCACCCCGCGGCGCCTTGTAGAAAATTCTATTTGTTGTTTCTATCTTTTTTAAAAAGTTAGTGTTTCCCTTCTTTCAAAATTCGAAGATTCTTGTGAACTTTTTGTGATATTTATAAAGTATAACAAGTACCACTATTCTACGGATTAAATTTATCTATATAATCTCTATCTGCATACAATCTTTATTAATCCTAGAATTAGTCTTAAAAATTAGGGTATAAGGTTTTTCACTAAGTATTAGTCATATATTAGGACTAGTTTATGTCCTCTTGCTAAATAGATTTTTACAAAAAATTCACAATAATCTTAATATATGGTCTATAGAAAAATAACCTGTGGTTTCCCAGTCAGAATGTTATTACCTCATATCCGTTGTTAATATAATATGCTACTCTGTCTCCCATTGGCTCGAGCCTTATTCCTATTTCGGTTAGTTTCTCTACTAACCCCTCATTCTTTGCAACACCAATACAAGCGGAATCTATCACTTTTTCCTCGAGCATTTTCTGAAACATTTCTTTAGTTTCTCCTTCGAGTTTCGTTAATCTTTTTTGGCTAGGCCCGAAGAAGGCTACTTTCACATCTTCATATCTCTTTTTAAAGTGACTGTTATATGCCATTCTCATTCCCATATCGAACTTTTGATCATCTGACATTATTAGGAAGAGTACTTTTGCCATATGGAATCTTTATAATTCGTCATTAAAATGTGTTAAGCAATAAAATCGTAAAATTGTATAGACCATACACTGGTGTAATTGCTCGCTAGAACTTATCTAACCATCTCCTCTTAGCCACCTTTATTGCCATTTTCCTACTCATCATCAGGTGGTACCTTGCCCTTAAATAGTATCTCCACTTACCTATATGATAGAGTCTTGATTTATAACCCACTTTGAAAACCTATCAACAACCGTATATAAAACTTTGTCACAAAATAGAAGTAAGGGAGTAAATGGTTAGGAGTAGAACATTTATAATAGTAATAGGGTTTGTGGTAATGTCATTTAACTCTCTTTATCAGTATGCCTGGAATGCACTCCTACCGTTATTTAAGTCTGGGCTTAATGCTTCCTTGGTAGAGATCGAGGTAGCTTTCACTCTATTTACAGTATTTTCTACGACCTTCCAGATTGTAGGGGGAGGTATTGCTGATTATAGGGGACCTAAAGGAATAGGTATTATCTCGGCTTTACTTTCGGCATTTGGTTTTTTGGGGACATCTTTTAGCTCTTCCATTTACGAATTTTACATGTTCTGGTCTCTCGGGAGTATCGGCGAAGGGATCCTTTACGGGATAGCAGCTAACCTAGCTGTCAAGTGGTTTCCTACGAGGAGAGGATTTGCAACGGGCTTTGTATCCTTGGGTTTCGGCTTAGGTTCAGCTATAGCAAATCCCTTTATTACTTCAGCCACAAACTTCAGGTTACCGACCCTTGAGATTGGACTCGTAGAGTTAATGATACTGCCCGTTTTATTATTCATAGTAGATTATCCCAAGAGAGTGAAGGGTGAAAAGCCAACTAAAGTGGTCAGAACACTCACATGGTGGTTGATATATGTCTCCTTTGCAACGTCAGCCGTGCCCCTAACTGTTCTCTCTTCCTCTCTTTCCGTACTTTCTCCTAAAGATCTCCTCGTTCTATTAGTTACAATCTTTCCCTTGCTCAGCGGTATTAGTAGACCTATTATCGGTTATATTTCGGACAAACTGGGCAGGGAGAGGACTACTTCTGCGGTACTTTTTGTAATGATTCTAGGTAGTGTTTTTTTCTTGTTTAATCTGGTAGTTCCTTCTGTATTATTAATAGGCTTTTTTGGAGGGTCTATGATAACTCTCTTCTTTGCTTTATCTGGTGATTTATTCGGGGAAAAATATTCTACTTCTAATAATGCTATTCTCTACACTGGAAAGGCTGTAGCTGGTTTATTAGGTAGTACTGTTTTCAGTTTGTTATTACTTTACGATCCTTTTTACGCCAGACTTTTTGTCCTTATTAATGCCGTAATCGGTTTCTTACTCGTTTTCTTAGTAACAAAGGGTAGTTCTTCTAAGGTTGTCAGCTAAGAAATGAAAGTGCTGTCTTTACCGCAATGTCTTCTTGTTCACTTATTATTTTATAGTAAAGAGACAGCCCCTTTATTACGTTTTCAATACCCCTTTTGAGGTCATGAGTTTCGCTCTCGACTGTCAAACATCCATTTTCATTCTCCTTGTATTGAAAGTCTTTAGTGAGATCGTTCACCAGATCAACACCTGGGAATGGTGTTAGACATAGTTCACTCGTGGTAGATACGGTGGAGTTTTTTAGTTCTAGCGGTAGCACGTACTTAACATTTCCGGGTTTTTCAAGAATTTCAGCTAACCTTTCGAGTTTTACATTTTCTAGATCTTTAAGTTTCTCTTTAGGAAAGTCATTACTCACAAGTATCACGTAGTTTCCTACTTGTTTGTAAATATATTTCCCTTCTATGCCGATGACGTAATACCATCCCTCTTCATTAACGTCCCCCATTATGTAATTTGAGATGGAGTTACGAAATTCAAGTAAGTTAGTGTAAATTTCAATTCGCGGCATTAAGATATTGTTTATTACTTTCAGATGTAAAGTCTTGTGTTGTATTTTATAATCTCTTTTTCCTCAGGTATAAAAAGATAAGTCTAGAAGTATATTCTAATTATCTTTAAACATTGTAAAAATGTTGAGTAGGTAGATAGTACAACTGATCACTTTAAAGTTTTATATAATGTATTTTTTTAGAAATTAATTTCGATTCACTTTTGAAGAGTTTATCTTTACAGAATTTAATTAAGGCTTTTTTGAAGGCTCTCCACATAGTTAAGTTTAATAGAGCTGTTGTAACGCGTGAAAAATGGAGAAATGACTCAAGAGAATAAGTCCTTATTTCTCAGGGAAAGCTCCGGGTTAGTTAGGGAAGTGAGCCCGTGGGCATCAATGTCAGCGACATTCGGTCTCGTAACCGGTGGAGTTCCAATCCTTATACTGTCGTGGCTCTTCACAGCCCCCGGGGCTAACTGGATACTTTCTTTTTTATTCATGTTACCCGCGACTCTGGGTACGGCTTTCCTATTCTATGTAGCTGGGGTTTCCATGCCTAGAGCCGGAGGAGATTACGTGTTTAACAGTAGGGCTGTTCATCCTGCTGTAGGCTTTGTCAATTATTGGGGTCTTTTCATAGGGTTCGCACTATCTTTAGGCTATTATAGCTATTTGGCAGCCCAGTGGTTTTCCTACTTGTTCTCTGGGATAGGTTTGGCTTATAACAATTCTTATTTTTTATCAATAGGAAATTTCTTAGGTACTACTCAAGCTGAGATCGCGCTGGGAACTACAGTAGTAATTATGTCCTCCTTATTGGGGGCATTTACGCGCTATCAGTGGAAGTTCGTACTTTATGGTGGAATAATATCGCTAATAACGTCAGTCATCATGTTTAGTGCTTTAGCTACTATTCACCCTTCAGACTTTGCTAATGCACTAGCACAGAATACCGGTATAGCGGACGCATATAATGAAGTGATAAATGACGCTATTTCTAACGGTTTATCATTTTATCCTACACTTTATGCTACTATGCTGGCAGGACCCGTGGTGTGGTACTATTATACATGGTATAACTTACCTGCGTCGTGGAGTGGTGAAATGAAAAAGCCTAAACAAAACGTGTTGTATGCAACTATAGTTTCGATCTTGATTATAGCAATTTACTATATTGTCTTTACTTATCTTAACTTAAATGCTTTCGGTTACAAGTTTCTAACCGCATGGAGCTATATAAGTAATAACGGGGTAAACGATACAGTATATAATACCTTACAGGGTATAGGTAACTTCACTCCTTATTTCGCGTTCATAACGACACATAGTTTACCCCTCTTCATTATTATGTTCATAGCCCTATGGTTACCTAATTTCTACAGCAACCCACCACTAGTTGTAGCGTTAGTCAGGTATTTGTTTGCGTGGTCTTTTGACCGCATAATGCCTGCATGGCTAGCAGACGTCAACGAAAATCTAAAGGCTCCAGTAAAGGCTACAATACTAGTGGGAATACTAGGTGAAATAGGAGTTTTACTATACGCATTTAATACTCCAATAGCGATTGTAGATACAACCGTCGTGTTCGAGATAGGATATGCTGTTTTCGCTCTCTCAATAGCTCTTATGCCCTTCTTAAGGGCTAATTTGTTCAGGAATACAGTAGTTTATAGAAAGACCATAGGTAAAGTGCCGATAGTTAGCATAGTAGGGTTCAGTGTGTTTGCGTTCCTAATATATATTCTTGCTATTACATGGGGTAATCCAGTTCTATTGTCGATAAACCCACCTACTCTAGCTTCGTTAGCGGTAATTTATGCTTCTGGTATTGCAATTTACACGATAGCCTACATTTATAATGAGAGAAAAGGAATAGATCTAAGTATATTGTTCAAAGAAATTCCTCCAGAGTAGTTTCCATCATTTAAGTGTTTTTTAAGTAAAACGTCTTGATTTTATACCAAAAAGTTTTATTGGATTACTTTTCTTAGTAGTTCTCTTTCATATATTGCACCTAATAGTTTACCCTCTCTATCTACTACGGCTATTACTGATGTCTACGTTTCTCTGAACCTTCGAAGCACATCTATCACCTTAGTTTGCTCGCTTACAATTTCCACATCTTCTAATCCTACATCGCAAACGTTTAATCTCTCGTAGTAAGCTGGATCAATTTCTAATAAAGTAGCCGTAGTGATTGCTGATATAGGTCTCATTCCCTCATTAACTACTACTAATGCTCTAACTCTCTTATCGTTCATTAAGTTTACTACTTGTCTCAAATTATCACCACATGTTATAAACACTTTTTCTTCTACTACCTCTTTTACTGGTATACCTAGATTCAATTTTTTCTTAGTCTCAGTTTTAGGTCTTCCGTACTTCAACCTAAATATGAGAGGGAAGAAGAGTGCAACGTAAGTTATAGTTAATGTTGTGAAAGAGTATTGAAATTGAGATATAAGTGTTGAAGACAATGCAGTGATCAGCAAGGAGACGTCAACTCCTCCTTTGACCGATGTTCCTATTCCGTTAAGTATTAAGTCTATGTTATGAACTTTCGCCATTAGAAAACCCGAGACGAACTTACTTGTGATGACGGCTAAGAACAAGGCTACCGATAAGAAGAGGAGTTGCGGAGTTATCCTGACAAAATATAGTCCTATACTCACGAAGAAAAGAGGCTCGAAAAAGCCGTAGGTAAAGGCATGTAATCTCTCTCTTAGATGAGGTCTGTCTGCAAAGTAGTCTCTGAGTAAAAAGCCCAAGAAAAGGGCGGCTATAGCCGAGTTGAATCCGTAAATGTCCGCAAAGAAACCTACGATAAGTATAATTGATATTATTGTTGCGAATTCTACTTCCCTAACTTTAAAATACCCCTCTACAGCTTCTAGTGTTTTCGCTATATACTTACCTGAGACGGTTATTAAGATTACAAGTAATACCGTGCCTATAAGCTGTAAGAGAGAAAGGTGGGTAATTATCGAGAACGTGAAGATCGATATGATCTCGTTTAGTACTGATTGGTTAAAGATCTTTATACCTAACTTTTCCTTCGCTATACCTATGTCTGTAAGTAGTCTTGTTAAAGGTCCTACACTAGTCATTACCAAAGGTATTACAATAACTAAATCAAACATCCCTAAATAATACAAGGTTAACGAGATCACTATTAATGGTATTATTATCTCTATTAGTGATGTTAGTAAGTCTTTTTTATCTACGTTAAATCTTTCACCTATTTCCTCAGCTCCTGCGAGGAAAAGTAAAAATACTATTCCTAACGATGCAATAAACGATACAATGTCGTTAAGTTTCACTAGGTTCAAAAGACCAGGGCCTAAGATAATTCCCATGAGTATTGGCCCTACAAATCTTACGAGGTTAAGTCTTCCAAATAGCTCTTCCATCAACTTAGCTGCTAGTAGCAATACGCCCAGATATAATAGACTGGTTACAGCGGTGTCCATAGCAAAGAACTTTTTATGCTTTACCGGTAAAAAGACTACCGATGTATGTATTTAAAGGAATTTCTGGTTACATCACGATCTTAGCCTTAATGATTCTTGAAGGGATAGGTTTTCCAATACCCAGTGAGGTTATAATGCCTTTGGTTGGCTATTTCTCGAAACATGGTTATCTCGATATAGTTGTAGGAGTATTAATAGGGACAATCGGAAGCCTAATGGGGTCTATTGTAGATTATTATTTGGCATTAAAGCTAGGGCCAAAATTCGTAAGGAAGTTTGGAAGATACGTTATGTTTGACGAGGAGAAGGAAAGACTACTTAACATATGGTTTCAAAAGTATGGTGTAGCGGCTGTGTTTGGTTTCAGGTTTATTCCTGAGTTTAGGGCGTTAATATCATTCCCGGCTGGATTGGCTGGGATGAATTTAGCAAAGTTTTTAATTTTCACATTTTTGGGTCATTTAATCTGGGATTCCTCGTTAGCTTATGCAGGTTTTGAGCTTTACCAACAAGTTGATTACGTAATCACGTTGGCCGAGAAGTTCTCAGAAGTGATACTTATAGTATTCATTATAGTAGTTGCAACCTATATTTTGTATAGACTTAAGTTCACTTCCCGTTCTTAATTCGCCAATAGGCTTGATCAAAAGCCTTATTTACTGTGTTAATCAAATCGTTAAGATTGTTTACGTTATTTAAGTTTATAATTACCGTAAAAACGTTTGTTCCTCCGTTTTTACTGGAAAAACTATCTTAGGAATTTGGTTCTCGTCTTTAAGGTAGTCCTTCAGGATATCCTTAGCTCTCTCCATAACTTTCTCTCCTTCCACATCAGCATTCACATTGACTTGTAATGGATAAACTAATCCCCCTTCAGTTCTCTCCAGCTTATAGAATACTGTGTTACCCAAAAAGGCTGAGTTAGGTATCTTTACTAGGTTCCCGTTAATAGTAAGAACCTCTGTAAAGAGTAGAGAGACTTTCTTTACCTCTCCTATAATGGGAGATCCCCAAATCCAAGAAATTAACGATACTGCATCACATGGGCTTAGAGTCCTGCTTGATGTAACTAAAACACCCGAAAGGAGATTTTGGGCTACTGTCTGAACCGCAAGGCCTATTACTATACCGCCTACAGCACCTCCCACCACGACACCTGTGAGGTTTACGTGAAGTGTCGTAAGTATAGGTAGAACTAATATAGTGTAGAACATTACATCTAAAGAGAATTTTATAATATTTGCTACCCCTCTTTCAAGTTTAGCAAGGAGTGTCATTGAAAGCAGTTGTTGAATCAACCTTATTACCAGATAACCTCCTATAGCAACAATAACAACGCTGATTCCAGTCTTTATGTCTGGCTCTATCTGAGATACGGTTGAAATAATTGACTTCGGTAGGTTTGGTATTAGTAAAGTTAAGATAACTCCCGTTAGATAGTAAAGTATTGCTAAAGCTACTAATATAACTAAAATTTTAATGAGCTGATTCCTCCATTGCATAAAAGTGGTTAGAGTCTACTACTAAAAAGATTAACTAGACTTAAGTCTTCTATATAATCTATAAAAAAATACTACAAGTGTTATTTGACCGAAGTCAAGAACCAATTCTGGTGGCGCTGCACCGTATTTTATATAAAAAAAGAAGGGAAGGATTATCATTTCTGGTTTCCAAATGGTATAGATTAAATAAAAATTCAGGTAATTTATTATGCTAAACGAAAGAGCAGAGGCATCGATTAATGAGTTAATCATCATGTTTTTAGATCCCCAGAACAGGACAGTGAAAACAATGAAGAACATAAGAAGGATAAAGCCGGAGAAAGACAAACCTACTGGAATTTGTAGGTCGTAATTAGGGAAATGCGTAGGTTCATCTATTGGTGCTAAAGGTCCAAAAGCTAGAGCTATGATTATAAATAATATTGTTAGTGCAATGACGTATGAATAATAATCGATAATTTTGCTAAAACTCATTCAATTTCCTCTTCTTTGAGTTTTAATAAAACTTTTCCTACCTCCTCCACTAGTTCCTTGAGGGTAACGTAAGCTTCTATAACCTTTTCTCTGTTATGCCCGTAGATCGCTAAATTGTTCATGGAAATACAATAGTGAGGGAAAAGTAAGCCGTAATCACCACAGAACCTTGTAAATTTTACTTCTATATTCTGGCTGAGTTTTAGTTCCCTGAACGGTATATCAACGTGGATTTTCACTTTTTTATCATAAGTTAACACTTCATGTTTCGCCTTTCCAGTTACGATATAAAGAGCCTTTAAGAGGTTTAGTTCTTCACTAGAGAATGGTAACTTAATTTCTATTTTGCGAAAAGTTAGAAGATCAGTGTTTATTGAGAAATCCGTAACTATACATTCTTTTATACTGTTAGTCCTTTTGATTGAGTTGTTTTCGACGTAGAGAACTTCTTCCTCTTTTTCGCCCTTAATTCCTGCTTTGTTACCTTTCGTAATACATATTTCTACTTTTTTCAATTATCTCTTTCAACCTCTCCCTAAATTTCTTGGGGGGTAATTTATTTTCAATTCCTTCAATTGCCATGCTTATTCCAATCTTTTCTTCCTCCATTTCAACTTGGTCAAGTAACCTCCTTAATAACCCCAAATCTACAGGTAAAAGAAAGTTAAACATATAAGGAGAAGTAAATTTTTCGATTCTTAATTCCCAATCGTTATTCAATGGTCTAGATAAGGAGTCATTGTCTAAGTGTACTACTTTAGCTTTTTTCATCACAACTGAATGGAATCCTAATTTTATTGCATTTACAGCAATATAAGACTCATTATAACTTCCTCTTAAGCTATAAGTTAGAACTCTTGTTTTCGAGTACACTTCTCTTTTAATGCTCATATTTACCCCCGCTATTGCAATACTTTTGCCGTAACCTTTCTCTCTGTCAACACTGAAACCTGTCTTTGTTAAATACGCTTTATATTCGGAGAAGGCAGGCGAATATTCATGCATGAAGTCTGTCTTTTTGAATCTCATGTATAAACTATTAGGATAATTGATCCATTTCTTTCCTATGATTTCACCTGAAATAACTCCTACGTCTCTATTACTCTCGTGGAATTCCACGTGCTCCATAACCCAGTTTTTGTCCGGAATTGCATCATCATCGGTAGTTAATAGTATTTTTCCTTCTGCATTTTCTAAAACTAAATTCAATCCTTCCTCAAAAAGTCCTTCTTTTTGTTTTAGAAACCTTATGTTAAGAACTTTTTCGTATTCTTCAAATTCACGTGTTAAGTTACCTTTATAGGTGATTAGAATATCGAAATCGTCTTCTGACTGCTGCATCAATGCCCTTAATGTTTTATGTAAAGATTTTCTTAACAAACTAGGAATTCCTACTGTTGCTTTAGCCATATCTTTTAAACTTAGTTTTCACAGTATTTATTTGTGAATACTAAATTACTGGCGATTCTTTTGATAATCTCCGTGCTGGCTAATGTTTACTTAGCTTATTTATTGTCTCACGTAATGCAGACTCAATACATAGGTTATGCTAGGAATATTTCTACTAATTCTTTTGCAAGTTCTTACTCTTCAATCAATTCTCATACATCATCTTTTACGCGTTCCGTAAAATTGGTCTTAACACATGATTCTAAAGTCACTTTCTCTCTAGTTAATAACGGTAACAATATAACTTATGCACTAGTAATAATAACATTAATACACGAAGGACATCATGAAGAAAAAGTAATAATCTTAACGATTCATAATGCATCTGTTACTATTGAGTTAGATAAAGGTGTTTATAAAGTGGAAGAGGAATTCAGTGTGGTTTATTCTGGGTACTTAAATATAAGTGAAATTAACGTTAGTATTAGTGTAAGTTCGATTGATGAAGAATAGGATACATTATTATACACGAGATAGAATTTTTATAAGATAGATTGATTCCTGATAAGTAAAGAATTACATATTATATTAAGTAAAAACTACAGAAAAATTATCAAAAATCATTGAGAAAGATGCGCTATTTACCTATTAATATGGGTAATAGGAAAATTGCAAACATTAAATTAAAGAATACAACAATTGTTATAATAGTATATAACTTATTTCTTTCTATAGCAAATTGGATAATTCCTAAGAGTACTCTGATCACGGGAGTTGCTATTAAGATCATTAGTCCTAAATATATATAACTAGAGGACGAAGGGTAGGTAACCCTAAAGGAATTTCGTATGGCATAAAAATGGAACTGTTAACTATTGAGTTAAGAGATGCTATCTGAGTTATGCTAAATCCGTTTGAACCTTGAAAAGTAAAAAGGAAGATTATGCCTAATACTATAAATATTGCACTTAGTACTACTCCTATTCTTAAAGCGTACCCTATAATGTCATTAAAATCCAAACCCCGTCCCTCTTATTATCATTTGTATTCCTAAAAATATCAGAATCGCTGTAAAGATATATCTTATGGATTTATTGGTAATTCTTACTAAAATTTTAGTTCCTATATAAGCTCCTATAAGAACTCCAATAGCTGTTCCAGCGGATAGGAAAGGCTGAATATACCCAAATAACCAGTAAATCGAGCTACCAGTAGCTGCTGTAACCCCTATCATAAAATTGCTAGTAGTGGTACTTACCTTCATAGGTAAGTTCATAGCCCAGTCCATACCCAGAACTTTTAACGCACCCGATCCTATTCCTAAAAGTCCTGAGATAAACCCTGCAAAAAACATTATTATTTCCCCAAGCCACCATCTTATTCCTATATATTCGACCTGCCTATTTAGGGCGGTGTCATAATATTTTCCGTATAATCCGAATACCTTAGTAGTCCAGTCCGGTTTTACGGCTTTGGGAAGTTCATATTTAGATTTAGATATCTGGACAAAAACTTGCGAGAGTAAGACTATACCGAAAACTATGTATATGATAAACTGTAAGTTGTGTGAGTAAATATAGGCTGTCGTTAGGGAACCCACAATAGAACCAGAAGTAGTTGCTATCTCTAATCCCATTCCTATTCTGATATTAGTGATTCTATCTTTAATGTATGCGCTAGCAGCACCGCTAGATGTTGCTATTGTGGAAATTAAGCTAGCTCCTGAAGCATAAACTATAGGAATTCCCATGTATAAGGTATAAATAGGGACAAGAAATGTTGCTCCACCTAGGCCGGTTAATGCACCAAGAATACCAGAAAGAGCACTTATAATTACTATCGTAATAAAAAACTGTAATGGCTCTAACATACTTTAATACTCTAATCTATTGGTTTTAAGATTGTCACCTCTTATTTATATTAACACTCTTTAATTAAAATCTTATAAAAATTACAGTTTGGAATTTTAATAAAATAACGATCATAGTGACGCTTTTATGAAAATTAAGAAAAAATTTTAATTCACTAATAGGAATGTGAGTTATCGAAATGTTAGTTGAGTTATTTTTGGTTTTGCTATTCTTATCAGCGATAGTCGCAGGGTTACTAGGGAGTTTGACAGGTTTGGGTGGAGGAGTAGTATTAACGCCAATATTAGTTCTATTTTTAGGCGTTCCAGTGCCTTACGCAGTAGGAACAAGCCTAATTTCTACAATATCTACTTCAGCCTCTTCAGGATCTAGATATCTAAATGCTGGAATAGCTAATATGAGGATTGCTATATCTCTAGAAATAGCTACAACTGCTGGTGCTATAACTGGTTCATTCCTAGAATTTTTAGTTGAAAAGTATAAGTTATTTACAGTTTTGGACATAATATTCGGTATAGTATTAATATTTTCAACTATACCTAATTTTATAAGAATGTCTAGTGAGGTTCCAGCATATGTAAGTCCAGACGGATTATCAAAATTAATGAAGTTACAAGGAGAGTATTACGACGAAGCTTTAAGACAAAAGATCCGTTATCATGGAGTAAGATATCATGTTGGGCTAGCTGGAATGTATATCGCTGGACTCGTTTCAGGATTATTAGGTATAGGCTCTGGTGCATTAAAAGTATTAGCTATGGATTTTGGAATGAACCTACCTTTTAAAGTAAGTACCGCTACTAGCAGTTTTATGATTGGTGTAACAGCGGCAACTAGCTCAGGAGTATATTGGGCACTAGGTCTCATAGATCCAATAATAATCGCGGCTACCGTTCCTGGTGTATTTTTGGGTTCTTCGTTAGGAGCAAGGTATTTAAACAGATTTTTGAGTAGAAGGTTAAGGCAAATATTTACTTTAGTACTAGTGGCTCTTGGAATCCAGCTAATTTTGAGGGGGCTTGGTATTTTTGGATGAAAGGAAGGTCATAAGTTCAACACTTAGATACGGGGTTATTATATCTTCTATACTAATTGTAGGCGGAATGCTAATTTTCGTTGCGTTGCACAATAACTCCTCTGTTAACATATACGCATATAATACATCAAATATTAATGATATCTTTAACCTTAACAATCCTTTGAATATTTCTCTTTACGGTCTAATTATATTAATCTCCTTGCCTGTTCTAATAGTCGGAGAACAAATAATAATATATTCTACGGAGAGAGATAAGATCTATATAATTATTAGTTTAGTAGTTTTGTCGTTATTGATCTTTGCGATAATTATAATGCCTAGATTGTTGCATTAAGATAGGTTTTTCTTCCTTCTACTTCCCTATTTTATGTTAAATTTAATTCCTTAGTCGTTTTATTATAACGTGTGAAACTACTGGGCTTAGTAACGCTTCTCTCATTTTTGATAACTCTATCTATGTTATCTACTGGAGTCTCCTCTTCAGTCGCTGAAACAATATTTTATAACGGGACTGTAATAATAAGGACTTATAATCAATCAGTAGTATATCTTCCATTGCAAAACATAACTAGATTACAGGCTAGTTCTCATTTCATATTGCAGAATAATAAGGTTCTTCTAGCTAATCCCAATTCTGTTCTAACTTATCAAGCTAAAATTAACGGAGTAATAAAGATTTCACAACCTTATAACTCCTCAATTTGTATTATACTACTTTATCAGACTCAGTTACTATACTTGTATCCAGCCCCAATATCATCTACCATAACACAAAGCGGCTTTCTAAATCTTACTTTCTATGGTTCAAATATAACTATAGTGTTTTCACCTTCTGTTTCAACTTTAAAGTATAATCAAAATACAAACGGGCTTTTTATTATGTTAGTAGTATTACTGATAATTAGCGTAACTTCCACAATAACACTTGCTTACTTATTACTCAAAAATTTTAGAAAAGAAAAAGTCCAGGAAAATCTAGATAGTGTGGAAGTTGAAATAGATAATAATAATCTAGATGAAAGAGACAAAATAGTTCTAGAAGCAATAAGACAAGGGGCAGATACTCTAGCTAAAATTAGTAAGATAACGGGCCTGCCTAGAACTACGGCCTATAGGAGGGTTAAGAAACTGATAAGTCTTGGATACGTTGAGGAAATAAGAGAGAGGAATAAAATCAGATACGTTGCAAATAAAAATGTAGGTGAGAATGATAATAATATATGAAAATAATCCAACTCGTAAATCGAAGACCAGTCACAGCTAATTCCGAAATAAGCATCAAACAAGCCGCAGAGATAATGAAAAGGGAAAGCGTAGGTTCAATAGTAATTACTGACAAAGATTATAATCCAATAGGTATAGTGACAGAGAGGGACATAATTTATGCAATAGCTGACGGGATTCCTCTAGAATCTTCAATAGACCAGATAATGAGCCAAAACCCCGTTACTGTTGATGGTGATGCTGACATAAGCGAAGCTGTGGCACTAATGAGTTCAAGAGGAATTAGGCATCTCGTAGTCCTAAATAAAGAAGGTAAAGTAGTAGGTGTGATTTCTATAAAGGACGTCGTTAAAGCTGTAGGTAGCATAGCACTTGATCTAGCCTTTTGGTAATTAGAACTATTTTTAATTAAAAATAAACTTTAACTAGAAAGGTTTTTATATTCAGAATAACTAATAATTAATAGCTATGGTAAACCTAAAAGGTACTAAAACAGCTGAAAACCTTAAACACGGCTTTATGGGAGAGTCGATGGCTAACAGACGATATCTCTACTTCGCCAAGAGAGCGGATGAAGAAGGCTATCCAGAAATAGCTCAGTTATTAAGGAGTATTGCCGAGGGAGAAACAGCCCACGCTTTCGGTCACCTAGACTTCATAAGACAAGGAGGGTTAACAGATCCAGCTACTGACAAGCCCATAGGAACTTTAGAGGAGATGTTAGAATCTGCAATCGCTGGAGAAACTTACGAGTTTACCCAGATGTATCCTGGTTTTGCTAAGGTAGCGAGGGAAGAGGGATTCAATGAAGTAGCCGAGTGGTTTGAGACCCTTGCGAGAGCAGAGAAAAGCCATGCTGAAAAATTCCAGAACGTACTTAAGATATTAAAGGGAGAGCAATGAAACTGGTGTTGAACCCAGAAGACAAGTCTTTTTTTGATACTTCTTTAATCACATCAGAGTTTGTGAGACAAGCCTCTATTTGTCACGGGTGTAGGCTTTGCTTTAACTACTGTTACGCCTTTCCGAAACTTTTTAAGCTAACCGACTCCAAGGGACCCAAAAACCTGACATATGAGGATGCCGTTGATATTGCGTCGGACTGTTTCCATTGTAAAATGTGCTATACAAACTGTCCTTACACACCACCACATGAGTTTGAAATGGACTTTGCCGACTTGATGGAATGGGTTTGGTTAAGTTATAAGGGCAGAAAGCCGTTAACGCTCAGGGAATTTTTAAACGAGATGCTCGACTATACTAAGATAGGTAGAGGCTTCATTGTTAAGATGTATCCGCACAGTAGGAGGCTTATGGGAATAAGTGATGACGCACCGATGCCGGAGATGAAAAAGGAGTTATTTACTTTCATAGCAAAACCCGTGAAGGTTGAAAAACCGATAAAGAAGGTAGCCCTTTTCCACACTTGTTTAGTGGACAACTTTAACCACGAGGTCGGCGAAGCATTGCTTGAGGTTTACGGAAATCTGGGAATAGAAGTAAAGATAGTCAAGGAGTTCAAATGCTGCGGAGCACCTATGCTAGATGTAGGTGACGTGAAGAGGCTAAAGGAGAATGCCGAACATAATTATGCGTTAATGCAAAAACTTGTCAGTGAAGGCTACGATATAGTGTCCCCTATCCCAACTTGTACGTTAATGCTATCCAAGGAATACCCGTTAATACTAGGTAAGGATGAGATAAAGGTGTATGACTCGCTAGAGTATTTATTAAAGCTGGAACGTGAGGGAAAAATACAAGTAAGAGGGAAATTCCCTAAGTCTGTTTTCTACCATCCGCCGTGTCACTTGAAATATCTGAAAGTGGGTTATAGTGGGGTGAATTTAGTAAGGAGAATGGGAGCCAAGATAGAGATCTCAGACAAGGGTTGCTCTGGAATAGATGGGGGATGGGGATTGAGAAATTATGAGAAAGCTAAAAATGTAGGGAGTAAAATGATGACTGCATTTAAGGAGAGTAAGGCTGAAGTATTTATGACCGAGTGCCCACTAGCTGGACTTCAAATTACTAAAGCGAGCGGAAGAAGACCCCTTCACCCATTAGAAGTTATAAGGGAGGCTATGAAAAATGGGTAAAATAACTCTTCATGATATAATTCCTTGGAACGAATACGCAAAGATCAGAATGGAGAGGGTTAAATTCATAGTTAAGGTAAAAAGTAGAAGAAGGATAGATTTAGGAAATAGGTTGACACTTCTTTTCGAGAACAGAGACACTGTACTACAACAAGTTCAAGAGATGGTGTATCTTGACAGGCTGGAGAAGAAAGAAGATATCGAGAGAGAAATAAAGATTTACAGTGATTTACTGCCTTGCGGAGGTAAAATAAAGGCTACTCTTTATATTAACGCCTTTGACCAAGAAGACTTGTTGAAGGTCTTTAAGGAGCTAAAGGGGATATATAACTCAGTGTTTCTGAAAGTAGGTGATAAATTAATTCAAGGAATGCCGGAAGCCGGTAGAGAGCAAGGTGAGGCTTTTAGTACGGTACAGTACTTAACTTTCGATTTAGAAGGGGCTAAAAGCGACGATATAGAGGTTCATGTAATTCACGAAAACTACCGTGTATCGAAGAAGTTAGATGTGGATTTGGCTAGAGAACTTATCAAAGAGGCTTACGAGGAATGTTAAAATATTTTTATAATCTCGATTATTGAAAGGCATTGGTTTAAATAAAATTTAATAATACTTATGTGTAATCTAAACTATTTTTAACTTCTACTTGTCAACATTTATATACTATTCTGAGAGAAAGGTGATTTATGAAATACGTAGTAGCTTATGACGGATCTGAGTATTCAAAAAAAGCAATATTATTTTTACCTAAAATATTAAAGAAGGAAGACGAGGTCTATTTAGTGACAGTAGTTAAAGAACCTCCTAGATCTCCAGAGCAGAAAATAATTGAGGAACGAAGTAAGGCGGAAGAAGCACAGAAGGAGGTTATGAAGGAATTATCCGATTTTAAAGTAAAGGCAGATATATTAGAAAGTTTAGACGTCCCAGATGCAATAATAGAATACTGCAGTAAAATAGGGTGTGATATTATAGTTACCGCTAGTAGGGGGTTGACTGGATTAAAGAGGATAGTTCTAGGTAGCGTTTCTCAAGCTATTTTAAATAAATCTCACGTACCGGTACTGGTAATAAAGTAGTCCTCAGTCGATAAATAATATATTAAACAATATAATTTTTTATATTGTTAAACGTAAAACATTCTTTATATGGATATTCAAATTAGAACACATACGGCATTGCATATAGTGAAGGGTGCTTTGAGAAAGGTTTTGGGAACTAAGTGGACGGCAAGCACTTACGCTAACGGTAACCACGGCAGGATAACAGTCGTGTCCGAAAGAAAGCCCACAGATGAAGAAATGGAAAAGGTTTTCCAGTTGGCAAATTTCAAGGTAAATGAAAACATTCCAATAATCATAGAGGAATTATCTCGAGAAGAAGCTGAAAGGAAATATGGTGACGAGATCTACGATCTCTTCCCTGTTCCATCAGAGGTTAAAATACTAAAAATAGTCATTATCCCACCTGACTGGAATATAAACGCATGTAACAAAGAACACACTAAGTCCACTGGAGAGATAGGTAAGATCATAGGAGATAAGTGGAGGTACAGAAATACAAAAAAGTTGTTGGAGGTATCTTTTGACATAGAGTAATGAGTAATTGTCCTAAGTTTATAGTTCTTCAAAGTTAGGGTTTCCGTAAGAGATTTTAGCGTGTAGATAATTTACTAAATTTTAAATACTATATAAAATATATAGTTGACAATAGGCTATATTTTCAAATATAAACTACTAAGGTAAATATTATACAGCAGTTATGGGAATCTTAGGGAGGTAATACCAAGAAGTCGGTATTAGCGAGAAGTTTTTAATTTTAGACGTCTTCATACTGAAAAGATGTCAAACCGGAAGGGACAGGTCGAACTGGCTAAGGAGAGGCTGGTCAAGGCGGTCAACCAAGTTCTGGGCGTGGTCAGGAGGAACGGGAGGAGCAGGAAGGTCGGGTTGGCGCTAGTCCTCATGACCCTGCTAGGTGGGAGGGCCAGCGTGAAGAATGCTGCTGAGACGTTCGGGTTAGACTACGCAAACCTGCTAGAGGCGTTGGGAGAACTCGAAGACGCGTGGAAGGACTACTTGAAGGTCCTGTCGGGGCTGGTGA